>JACZWD010000108.1 GCA_022572335.1 Pseudomonadota bacterium | reverse complement strand
CAGGGACAATCCCCGCAAGGCCCACGCGATGCCGGTTTCGCGGCCGCCGGGCGCCGCACTCGGCACCATAGCCCCGGCACGGACACGATCCTCACCGACCTCCGCCGTTCGGGCCCCCATTCCGCCTCCATGCGGCGACAGCCCCATGCCGTCTCCCGGTCAGAAATCCATCCCCGCCCTGACCAGGAAGGTGCGGCCGGGCTGGGGATAGGTGTTGAACCGTTTCGGGTTGGTGGTGCTGGAGACGCCGTAGTTGAAATAGTCCTTGTCGAAAAGGTTGTGCACCTCCGCCGACCACGTGGCGGGCCCATAGGCGCCGCTCAGCTTCACATCGACCAGGTAGTGGTCGGGGATCTTGGTGGACAGGTTCGGCTCGTCGTTCTCGAGCCTGTTCGCGTCCACGTAGATGGCGGTCGCGGCCAGCCTCAGGCGTTCCTTCCAGATGTCCCAGAACAGCGTGGCGCTTGCGGTCCACGGCGCGACCAGCGGCACGTCGTTGCCCTCGAACGGCCCGTCGATGAACACGGCGTCGGTGAACGTCAGGTTTCCCTTGAGCCGCAGGGTGTCGGTTACGCGATAGGCGGCGCTGGTCTCGACGCCGATGCGCCGGATGGGATCGAGATTGCGGTTGAGGCCAAATCCGAACGGCCCCAATGACGGGTCGAAGCGGATTTCGTTCCGGGTTTCCATGGCATAGGCGCTGGACTGCACGTCCAGGGGACCGGACGCATAGCGCACGCCCCCTTCCACGTCTTTCGAGGTCTGGGTGCCGAGCGCGAACGACAAGGGATCGATGGTGGAGATGCGCTCGTCGATGGTGGGCAGCCTCAGGCTGCGCCCGACGCGGCCGAACACGGCGACCGCGTCGGTGAGGCGGTGCTCGAGGCCGAAATTCGCCGCATAGTGCCACTGGGTTTCGGTCAGCGACTTGAGGCCGGTGCCGAAGGCGCCCGGCGCGCCTGCGTTGAAGGTGTCGCCGGCGTGAACATCGAGGTACTGCAGCCGCAGCCCGAGATGGGCGTCGGTGTCGGCGGTCAGCGCCAGGGTGTTCTGGGCGTAAAGACCGACCGTGTGCTGCCTGGCGTTGTACCGGTGGACCGGCTGTTCGTCGCGGTTTCTCTGCCGGTCGGAGGTATAGTCCGCGTAGTAGTAATCGATGCCGACGATGCTGTTGGCGCCGAAACCGGCGATCTCGTAATCGGCGTTCAGGCGCGGCGTGAACGACCACGTGGTCAGTTCCGTATCGACGATCTGATTGAAGCCGCCGCCCGAGTTGTCGATGATCGAGGCGTCCTGGTCCTTCTTGCGTCCCCCCATGTCGATAATAAGCTGGACGTCGTCGGTGAGCCGCCGCGTCATCCCCAGGGTCAACGAGATGCCGCTTTGCAGGGCCTTGTCCAGCGGCGTGGCGGTGCCGCGGGGGTCGGTTTTCAGGAGATTCACCCCCCCCGTGCCCTCGTCCACCAGGCGGGCGCCGGGCAACCCCAACGTCTGGTCGTCGAGGCCGAGTTTGATGAACACATCGCCCGCTTCCGCCGTGTGGCGAAGCTCGCCGTTCACATTGCGCTGGATGAGATCGTTGTTGTCGCGGAACCCGGGCGTCTTGATGAACGTGCCGTACGCGCTCACGGAAAACGGTCCGGCGGAATGGGAGATCGAGACGTTCGATTCCCGGTAGGGGCCGCCGCCCCCGTCCGTGGTCCCCAGCGCCACGTCGGCGCTGGCCCCAGTCGGCTGCTCCGAGGACCGTTTGGTGACGATGTTGACGACGCCGCCGACGGCGCCGTCGCCGTACAACACGCTGCCCGCGTTGCCGCGGATGATTTCGATGCGCTCGATGCTGTCGATGGGAATGTTGGCGAAATCGATGGCCGCCAGGTCGATGTCGTTGAGCCGCCGCCCGTCGACAAGGAACAGGGTGTTCTGCTTGCCGACGGCGCCGAAACCGCGCATGTCGACGGTGGCCCTGGCGCCGCGGGTGCCGCCGAACAGGTCCCGGTTCTGGATGCCGGCCTCCAGTCCCAGGAGTTCGGGCAGGGACCTGGCCGGGCTGTCCTTGATCTCTTCGGCGTCGATGACGGTAACGGACGCCCCCGGCAGCCCCACCCCGATACGCGTAGCGGTGACGACGGTTTCCTCGGCCATCGGCGTCCCCTGCCCGGTTTCGTTTGTCTTGGCGCGGTCTTGGGACAGCGCGGCCGGGGCAAGAAAGGCCGAGGCCGCCAAGCCACAGACCAGCGTTGCCAACGCAACTCTTGGCGAATGGGTGAACAACGGCGTGCCGGTTTTTTCGCCGTTCCCCCCCTCTATTGCAAAGATCCTCATGACAGACTCCGTGTGCTCGAATGCGTTCACGGGAGAGCCTGTGATCGATTGTTATCGACGCGCCCCCCCACCCGAACGCCCGTCCGGCACCATGTGCCGGCGAACGCGTTGACAGGGAGCCCGCGGCCGCCACCAAACCCCACCCCGGCGCGCTTGCGCGCGCGGAGCATGGTTTAAGTCAATGTCGGAAACCGAGATGAGGAACCGCCCATCGACAGAATCCCATTGCCGGTGCCACCGCAAGAATCCCTGCGTCACCGCTAACGGAAATCCGTCCCGGATGAGCGCCCCGCTCACCGGTGGGCGACGTCGATCGACGGCAGGTCTCCTGGCTTGCGGGTCGTCGCCTTTGCCCGGCCTTCCCGGTTGCCCAGTGGCCAATGATTGGGCGCGGACTCGCCGCTTACAGTTGCGGGGGCAGCCACGGACCTGGTTCCCGATCCCTTTTCCCGGGCCTCGGAACCGCACCGTGTTCCCTCTTAGTCCCCGTCTTCGGGGAACCGTCGGTTACACTTATACCTTTGGATAAATACGGCGGCAAGGCCGGGCGGGTAAGAAACCCCTTGCCGGCGGCGCGGATACGCCGTTAGAACGACGGCGGTCTGCGAAACTGTGTACCGGAATCGAGGACATTCAGCATGAAACGTGGACTCTTGATCGGCGGCGGCGTGGTCGCCGTTCTCGCCGTCGCCGCCGTCTGGCTCGTGTACTCTTCCCTCGATTCCCTGGTCCGGGCGGCGGTCGAGAAATACGGCTCCGAAATCACCCGGACCGAGGTACGCCTCAACGAGGCGGTGATTTCCGCCACCTCCGGCGAAGGCGTCCTGCGCGGGCTGAAAATGGGCAATCCCAGAGGGTTCAAGAGCGACAGCGCCTTCCGCCTGGGCGAGGTCAGGGTCCGCATCGACATCGACTCCCTGGGCCGGGACACCGTGGTCATCAAGCAGGTCGTCATCACCGCACCGGAGATCACCTACGAGCTGGGGCCCGATGGCAGCAACATCGACGCCATCCGGCGGAACGTGGAATCCGCCATGGGGGCCGGGGCGGGGCGGGCCCAGGGCGGGGACGCGCCCAAGGGCGGCGGCGAGGCGGGAACGAAGCTCGTCATCGAGGACCTTTACGTCCTGGGCGGCAAGGTCGGCGTCGGCGCCACGGCGCTGGAGGGCGAGACCCTGAGCGCCGCCCTGCCCGATATTCACCTCACCGGCATCGGCAGGGACAAGGGCGGCGCCACCCCGGCCGAGGTGTTGGACAGGGTGATCGGCGCCGTCGGCCAGGCCGCCGGCAAGGCGGTGGCGTCCCTCGGCCTCGGGAAAATGCTGGACGCGGCGAAGGAACAGGCGGCCGGCGCCACGGAGGCGCTGGCGAAGGGAACGGCGGGCGCCAAGGACCTGTTGGACAAGGGCGCCACGGACGCCGGAGGCGCCCTCAAGAAACTGTTCGGTAACTGAGTTTGGCAACCAAGGCCGGCCCTCACCGCGCACGCGCCTTGCGCCATTCCCAGGGGAGCACGAATTCCCCGCGCCAGAGGCCTTTTCGCGCCGCCCGGGCCGCCGTCTCTTCGCCGGCGTAAGCCGCCTGATCGCCGCCCACGGCGAGCGCCCAGCCGGCGCCGACCATGCGCGCCCCCAGGTCCCGGTGGCCGACGGTACAGACGTACGCGGTCCCACCGCCGCCGCCGCCCTTCTCGCGGCACGTCACCCAGTGCATGCCCGTCTCGTAGGCCAGGGCGAAGGCGGCTTCCCGTCCGCAGGCCCATTCCCTGCCGCCGACCCAACAGGTCTGTTGGCTTTCCGGCGCGTCGATGCCGTGCAGGCGGATGCGCCGGCCGGCGATCTCGAGGGTGTCGCCGTCGATGACGCGGGCCTTGCCGACGATCTCGGCGTGGGCGGGGAACGCCAACAGCGCGACAACCGCAACCAGGGCGGCACGGTGAACCATGACCTTACCCTTTGCTCAGGTCGGCGACGAAGGCGTGAAGCCCCACCAGGCGGTCCCTCTTTTGCCGTTCGGCGGCGAGGATGGCCTGGACGCTGGCGACGCTTTTCTCCACGTCCCTGTTGACGATGATGTACTGGTATTCGCGCCAGTGGCTCATCTCGGAGGCCGCCGTGGACATGCGCGCGCGCACCACTTCGGGGCTGTCCTGGGCGCGCTCGCGCAGGCGCTTTTCCAGCTCGGCGGTGGACGGCGGAAGGATGAAGACGCTGACCACGTCGTCGCCGGCGTTCGCCGACAATTGCTGGGTGCCCTGCCAGTCCACATCGAAGAGCACGTCCCGGCCGGCGGCGAGGGCCGCCTCCACCGGTTGGCGCGGCGTGCCGTAGCGGTTGCCGAAGACCCGGGCGTGTTCCAGGAATTCGCCCGCGCCGACCATGCGCTCGAACGCGTCTTCGTCGACGAAGCGGTAGTCCGTGCCGTCGATCTCGTCCGGACGCGGCGGCCGGGTGGTGGCGGAAACCGACATGGTCAGCGCCTTTTCGCGCTCGAGAAGCCGCCGCGCGATGGTCGTCTTGCCGGCCCCGGACGGCGAGGACAGCACCAGCATCAGGCCCCGCCTTTCGATGTCGGGGCCGTGGTCGGACCTATTCAATGTTCTGCACCTGCTCGCGCAGTTGTTCGACGCCGGCCTTGAGCTCGATGCCGACGCGCGTCAGCGCCATGTCCACGGACTTGGAGCACAGGGTGTTGGCCTCGCGGTTGAACTCCTGGCACAGGAAATCGAGCTTGCGGCCGATGGCGCCGTCGCCGCCCATCAGGTCCCGCGCCGCGTCGCGGTGCGCCTTGAGCCGGTCCAGTTCCTCGCGCACGTCCGCTTTCGCCATGAGCAGCGCCGCCTCCTGGGCAAGCCGCTCCTCGGGCAGGGCCGGGACCGCGTCGAGCAGGGCGGCGACCTGGACGCGCAGGCGTTCCTTGATGGCATCGGGCTGGGCGGCGGCCAGGCCTTCCGCCTCCGCGCACAGCCGGCCGATCCCGTCGAGATGGGTGGTCAACACCGAGGCCAGGCGCGCCCCTTCCTGGTCGCGCATGGACGCCAACGATTCCACGGCCTCGTCAAGCCCGGCCAGCAAGGCCGATTCGGCGGCCTGGCGGGCGTCTTCGGACGGCTCGTCTTCCACCGGCTCGATGACGCCGCGCAGGGCGAGAAGGCCGTCCACGTGCGGCGGTCCGGCGTCGGGCAGGCGTTCGCGGATTTCCGGCAGCAGGGACAGAATGTCGTCGAGCACGGCCCGGTTGACGCGGTAACTGCCGCGGACCTGATTCGACTGGACCGTCAACACGAGGGAGATATTGCCGCGCCGGAAGCGCTTGGCGATCCGCGCGCGAACCGGCTGATCCAGGCTTTCGAACCCGGCCGGCAGCCGGCAGCGGACGTCCAGGCCCTTGCCGTTGACGCTCTTCACTTCCCAGGTCCAGGAAAAATCGTCCTCCTGGCCCTCGGCGCGGGCGAAACCGGTCATCGACGAAATCGGCATCCTACCCCCCACGGCTGACCCTCGATGCGCGGCCCGTTATAGCCCCGGCGGCACCCGGCAACAAGCCGAACGGTTCGCGTTCCAGTCCGGTTCCGCCGTATAAGATGACCCATGCAAGGGAAGGAGCCCGGCGCCATCCTCATCACCGGCGCCTCCAGCGGCATCGGAGCGGCCCTGGCCCGCGCCTATGCCCGGCCCGGCGCGTTCCTGGCGCTGGGGGGCCGCAACCGCCCGCGGCTGGAGGCGGTGGCCGGGGCCTGCCGGGACGGCGGCGCAAGGGTCACCGCCGAGATCGTCGACGTGACCGACCGCGCCGCCATGGCCCGCTGGGTCGGGGCCACGGACGACGGCCATCCCCTCGACCTGGTGATCGCCAACGCCGGCATCTCGGCCGGCACCGGCGGCCAGGGCGAGGACGCCGACCAGACCCACGCCCTTTTCGCCGTCAACGTGGGCGGCGTGCTGAACACGGTGCTGCCCGTCATCCCCCGCATGCGGGCGCGCAAACACGGGCAGATCGCGGTGATGAGCTCGTTGGCCGGCTTCAGGGGCCTGCCCGGGGCGCCGGCCTACTCGGCCAGCAAGGCGGCGGTCAAGGCCTATGGCGAGGCCCTGCGCGGCTGGCTGGCGGCCGACGGGGTGCGGGTGTCGGTGATCTGCCCGGGATTCGTGGACACCCCCATGACCGCCGGCAATTCCTTTCGGATGCCGTTTCTCATGCGGGCGGACAGGGCGGCCGCCCTCATCAGGCGCGGCCTGGCCCGCGACAAGGCCCGCATCGCCTTCCCGCGGCCCCTGTATTGGCCCCTGCGGCTGCTCGGCGCCCTGCCGCCGTCGATCACGGACCCGCTGCTGCGCAAGGTCCCGCGAAAGGACTGATACCCCGGCCCGGGGGCATCTTTTCGGCCGGCGCCGGCCCGGTTTCGGGATTCAGAAATCCCACCGGAGGACGAAGAAGAATCGCGGGTTATTGCCCCCCGCCCTTTCCGCCGCCACCGTCCGGGTCAACGGCTGGGCGAGCTCCACATAGGCGAACAGACCGCTCTGGAACTGGCCGCGGACACCTAATCCCGCCGAGGCCAGGGACCGGAGGCCGGCCGGCACGTCCGCCCAAACGGCGCCGATGTCATAGTATCCGTAGAACTGATACTGGCTGAGCAGGCTGTCGGCCAGGGAGCCGTCGTACTGGAGCTCGATCCGGCCGGCGGCGCCGTCCTTGCCCGTGACTTCGGAGGGATCATAGGCGCGGCCGAAGCGCTCGCCGCCGAGGCCGATTTCCTCCGCCGAGAGCACGGTGCCGGACGATTTCTGGCCGGTGGCGGTGAGCAGCACCGCCATATTGTTCCACACCTTCTGATAGCGGGAGAAATCGAGGGTAACCTTGGTAAACTCGGGGCTGGCGCCGGGATTCGACAGGGACGGAGAATCGGAGCTCGAGGCGCCAAGAATATCCAGCCCCTGGCTGATTTCGGCGGACACCCAGTTCCTGCCCTCGGCGGCGTCGTCGAACGAGACGGTGGTGCCCACGCGAACGACCCGGAGCGTGTCGTCGAAGTCGCGCGCGCCGCGTTCCGTGGTTTCGGAATCGCGGAAGGTAAAGCGCCCCGTCACGTAGACATCGAGCAGCCGGGAGCGAATGACCGGGTGGGCGCCCTGGACCTCGAACCGCGTCCCCGCGGAGTGGATGTCGCGGGATTTGAGATCGAACCCCGGCTCGGACTGGCTGTAACTTCCCGAAATGGTGAGCG
Organism: Pseudomonadota bacterium; assembly: GCA_022572335.1. Lineage (GTDB taxonomy): Bacteria > Pseudomonadota > Alphaproteobacteria > Rhodospirillales > 2-02-FULL-58-16 > JACZQZ01. The sequence continues at coordinate 1,429 of JACZWD010000108.1, read as the reverse complement.
TCGTGCCCTCGCTGCTCACGACCTCGGTGTGGGCAAAGTCGAAGAACAGCAGTTCCTTGGTCTGCGGCGTGGTCACGAAGCGCACCCGCGAGGTCTCGTACAGGCCGAACACCGAATTGAAGGTCGCCCCGGCCCACAGCTGAAGGGGCCCGACGGAGCGGCTGCCGCGATTGTCCACCTGAACGAACCCCTGCACGGCATCGTGGCTGAGCTCGAGGATCAGCTTGTACGCACCCGCCTCCTCGTCCACCGGCTCCAGCAAGGGGCGGACGCTGACCCCGGGAAGGTCCTCGATGAGGAGGACGTAGCGTTCCAGGGTGGAGAGACGGATGGGACGATCGGCCGTAATCTTATTGGCGTACGCCCGGAGCAGGCTTTCCGGCCCATCCACCTGGCCCTCGATCAGCACGTCGCCGATGGACCCTTCGACGACGCGGATCCTGACCACGCCGAGGCTCAGGTCCTGCGCGGGCACCGCCGCCTGGGTGAGGACATAGCCGTCCTCCTCGTATAGGTCGGTGATCTTCCCGGCCACGGCCTCGATGTCGGCAAGGGTGACCTGGCGGGCGAGAAGACCTTCGTAGAAGGGCACGAACCGGGACCGGGCGTACACCGTGGACCCGACGATCTCGATACCCTTCAGGAGGAAGGCCTTCTCCTTTATGGGCGGGGGCTGGACGGGGACGGCGGGCTTTACGATCTCCGGCGCCGTGGGTCCCCTCAGGCGCGTGCGGTCGTCGAAACGGTCGTGGATCTGGCCCGGAGTCACGGTGCTGGGGGCCTGCTGGGCCAGGGCGCCGGCCCACAAACCCGCCAACTGAAGGACGAACGGCGCTCCCGACAGGACCACCAGCGCGGCACGCAGCCACCTCCGCCCGTCCAAGTCTCGGACTGACTGCCTCACGGCGCCGCAGGGGAAGCGGCAGGATCGTATCCTACCCACCTGGCCTTTCTCTCCCTCGGTGGCCCCGGCGTCTCAAGGATCACAATGTGGAGAAACCGGGCGCAAAATGCATCCATTCTCAACCCCCCTACAACCTTCGGCGAACCGGCGGGAGAGCATGGGTCGATGCCGGACATATGTCTGACGCGTACAATTTTAATAAAATTTTATTAAAGATATATTAAAAAGTATAGTATATTTTATTAAATATAGTCACGTGTTTTATTTATAATCATCATACTTTCACATACATTTTTGTTGACAAAATATTTAATTACTGGTATTTACCAAACAACATCTTCTATTTTACGGCGGAACCGGATAGTATGGGGTGCAAAATGGGCACCGGCGCAGCCCAGTGGAGGTCGTGATGACAAGTCCATATGGTGGTCGCACCGCTTCGCGTGCAAACGGCGCCCGAACCCGTGCCGGCGGGTGGTTTTCGGCCCTTGTGGCGGGGGCCCGGATCGCCGGTTTGGTCCTCCC
>JACZWD010000107.1 GCA_022572335.1 Pseudomonadota bacterium | reverse complement strand
AGCTCGAGACATTCGTCGCTTCGACCGCCCCCGCGGCCCCCGTGGCGCGTGCGCCGGGCGTGTCCAGCCGGGAGACGAGCGGTGGCGCGAAGCGGACGGTGAGCGCCGCCGGCTACGCGGCCGGCCATCTGGGCAACGTCCCGCCGGTCTATCCCTACCGCGCCCGCAGGAAGGAGATCGAAGGGCGCGTGGTCCTGCGCGTCCAGGTGCTGCCGGGCGGCACGGCGCGGTCGGTGGAGGTGGTGTCGAGCAGTGGGCACGCCATCCTGGACAGGGCCGCCCTGAAGGCCGTGCGGGCGTGGCGCTTCGTTCCCGCCAAGTGGGCCGGCGTCCCCGTGGCCGGCGCCATCGACGTGCCGATAACCTTCCGGCTCACGGACTGATGCGGGCGGACAGGGAGCGCGTTCAACTCCGTTCCTCGTAGGCGCGTGCCAGCGCGCAGAACTGCTCCACCGCCAGCTCCTCGGCCCGCGCCGTGGGATCGATGCCCAGGCTTTCCAGGTCGAGGTCCAGGCGTTGCAGGCTTTTGCGCAGCATCTTGCGGCGCTGGCCGAAGGCGGTGGCGGTCACCGTTTCCAGGGCGGTCCAGTCCGCCGGGGCCAGGGGCGTCGGCCGCGGGGTCAGGGAAACGACCGTCGAGGCCACCTTGGGCGGCGGGGTAAAGGCCGTGCTGGCGACGTTGAACTCGCGGCGGACCGCGCACAGCCATTGGGCCATGACCGAAAGGCGGCCGAAATCCTTCGTCCACGGACGGGCCGTGAGACGGTCGGCGACCTCTTTCTGGAACATCAGGGTGAGGCCGGCGAAGTCCGTGATCTGCTTGAGCCAGCCGATCAGCAGCGGCGTGGCCACGTTGTAGGGCAGGTTGGCGACGATGCGCCGCGGGGCCGGGCCGAGGGCGGCGAGGTCGGTCTCCAGCGCATCGCCTTCGACCACTTCCAGGCGCGGCCCGTAGGCGGCGGCAAGCTCTGCGAGGGCGGCGACGCAGCGCCCGTCGCGCTCCACGGCGACGACGCGGGCGGCCCCCGCCTCCAGCAGGGCGCGGGTGAGGCCGCCGGGACCGGGCCCCACTTCGATGACGGTGGTCCGCCCCAGGTTCCCGGCGGCGCGGGCGATACGGGCGCACAGATTGAGGTCGAGCAGGAAATGCTGGCCCAGGGAACGCCGGGCGCTGAGCTTGTGGCGCGCGATCACCTCGCGCAGCGGCGGCAGCCGGGGCCGGGGGGAGGCGGGTTCGGACACCGGAGTCTCTAAGAATCGGCCGACGCCCGCCGCCGCGCCATCTCGGCCGCCATCCTGAGCGCGGCGACCAGGCTCGCCTCGTTGGCCTTGCCCGAGCCGGCGATGTCGAGCGCCGTGCCGTGATCGGGCGAGGTGCGCACGAACGGCAGGCCCAGGGTGACGTTGACGGCGCCGTCGAAGTCGATGGCCTTGACCGGGATCAGGGCCTGGTCGTGGTACATGCAGATGGCGGCATCGTAGCCCTTGCGCGAACGGGCGCTGAACAGGGTATCGGGAGGCACCGGGCCGAAGGCGTCGATGCCCCTGTCGCCGAGCGCCGCCACCGCCGGCGCGATGATGTCGGCCTCCTCCGAGCCCATGGCCCCGTCCTCGCCGGCGTGGGGATTGAGTCCGGCCACCGCCAGCCGCGGCCTGGCGATGCCGAAGTCGCGGCGCAGCGCCGCCTCCGTTATGGCCGCCACCTCGACGATGCGTTCGGTATTCAGCGCCCCCACCGCGTCGCGCAGGCTCGTGTGTCCGGTCACCGGCACCGCCCGCAGCTCCGCACACGCCAGCATCATGACCGCGGCGGCGTCGCCCCCGGCAAGGGAAGCCAGGAACTCCGTGTGGCCGGGAAACGGGAACCCGGCCTGGTACAGGCAGTGTTTCTGGATGGGGTTGGTGACCACGGCCGCGGCGTCCCCGGAGCGGACAAGGGTCACGGCGCATTCGATGGCGGCGCGAACGGCTTCGGCGTTGGCCGGGTCCGGATGTCCGGGCACCGCCTCCGCGGCCAGCGGTTGAGGCAACACGGGAAGGCCCGAGGAAAAGGCCGCCGCCGCGCGTTCGGGTGTTTCGATCGGCGCGATGGGCACGGCCAGGTCAAGACGCCTGGCCAGCCGCCGGAGCCGCTCGGGATCGTCGACGGCGAAGAAACGGGGCAGGCCCTCGTCGCGGCGCAGCCAGGCCTTGAGGGTAATTTCTCCACCCACGCCCGCCGGTTCGCCCATGGTCAGGGCCAGCGGTTTTTCGCCGCGCGTGGGCGCCGCGGCGATCACTTTCTCACATCCACGAACGCCGCCCGCCTGAGGTCGCGAAGATATCGGCGCGCCGCGATGTTCAGGCGCTGATCCATCAGCATCCCTGCGACTTTTTGCCGGGCGGTAATGTCCGAGCCTTCCTGTTCACGTTCGCAAATCATGAGGACGATGATGCCGTCGTCCGTGCGGATGGGCCGGCTGGCCGTGCGGTCGGGCAAGCCCTTGACCACCGTCTTCAATGCGCGGGGCAGCTTGCTGACCTTGATCTTTCCCAGGCTGCCTGAAAGCGGCGAGCCCGTATTCTTGCCCAGCCGCTCCATATCCGTGCAACTGCGCGCCTGTTGGGCCAGGGTCTTGGCCAGTTCCGTCTGCCGGTCGACCACGGCTTGGCCGGCCTTGGGCGGCAGGGGCAAGAAAAGCTGGTGCAGGGCGACGGTCACCTCGCCCGAGTCCAATCCCGGGTCGGCGCGGCGGTCGATCAGCAGAAGGATATAATAGCCGGCCTGCGTCTTGATGGGCCTGGACACCTGCCTCGGCCGCATCTTGATCAGCGCGGCGTCGACTTCCGTGGCCAGTTGACCTTGCTTGATCCATCCCAGGTCACCGCCCACGGCGGCGGAAGCGCTTTGCGAGAAGTTGTAGGCCAGGGTCCGAAAGCTGGCGCCCGCCTCCAGTTGCTGCACGAGGCGTTCGGCGACGAGGCGGGTTTTCTGTTCGTCTGCCGCTTCGTCTACGGGGAGAAAAATTTCCACCACCCGGTGTTCGGGCTTTCCCTTGTTGGCCTCTATTTGGGCGAGCATCTCGTCGATCTCGTCTTCGCCGACCTGTATCTGGATACGCAGCCTGCGGTTCACCGCCTTGGCCCACACGATCTCGGCTTCGATCTGGTCGATCAACACCACCATGTCGATGCCGTTCTGGGCCAGGAAGGACCCCAGTCCACCGCGGGGCAGGCCGTTCTGCCGCTCGATCCTCTCCAGGGCCCGGTCGATGTCTTTTTTCGACGCCCGGATGCTCAGTCGCCTCGCCTCTTGAAGCTTGAGCTTGTCGTCGATGAGAGTGCGCAGCACCTGCGGCGCCAGACGGCGCCGGGCCTCGGCCTTGTTGCTCACCTTCGAGGACGCCAACGCCAGCGACAGCCGCGCGTTGAGGTCATAGGCGGAAATGATGTCGTCGTTGACCACCGCCACGATACGCAGCGAATTCTGCGCCCCGGCGGCGCCGCAAAGGAGCAGTGCCGCGAGCAGTAGCGATCGCCCTAACACCAACCTCATAATCGTGCCGGCCACAGACGCCGATGGTGACGGATCAGAGCCTTCATGATACGCCCGGAAAGGGGCGCCGCGCAAATCGCGCTCGGTGCCGTCACTGGATCCTATCGATCCCAGTTTGGCTCCGCGTGAAGCCCGTTTGCAGTTCGCCGAGGGTCTTGAACAGGACGCGGAAGACAATGGCGTCCGTCGGTTCCAGGTCGCGGTCTTCGAAGAACGTGCGGGTGGCGGTGGTCGAGAACGTACAGCACTCGTTCTCGAAGGTCAGGTTGAGCCCAAGCGTCCGTATCTCGCCGGCAGTGACGTCGCGGACGCCGAAGACACGGCTTCGCCAGTACCGGGTGATCTTTGACCCCAGCGCCATGGCGATTTCCTCGCGCCCGGTGAATTCGCTGCCTTCCTGGCGGTCGAAAAAGACGTAGTTGATGTTGACGTGGAGCGCCGGCAGGCCCGCCGACAGACCAATCTCGTGGCGCCGGGGGGCGAAGTTTTCCTTGCTCAGGCGGGTGCGATAGAGAAGGTCCAGGTTCTTGCCGGGAGAGATATGGACCTTGCCCACGATATCGGAGAAATTTTCCTCCAGGCCCGACCCCTTGGCAAAGGTATCGTCCGCGTGGACGCGGAAGCTTTGTCCCACCAATACGGTGGTGTTGCCGCCCTTGTGCCTGAACACGCCCCACCTGAGCCCGTAGTTCACACGCGGGCCGCTCTCCACCCGGTCCAGACCGGTGAACCGGTTCGGGCTGAAAAGATTGGTGTCGTCGAACACGAAGTCCACGCTGTCCTCGTTGGGGATTTCGTCCGGGTTGCCGCCGAAGGGCTCGGCGATGATCGAGGCGATGGGTTCGACGATCTGGTAGACCGTGCCGCCGTCGCGCACGAACGGGTGACGCCAGTCGAGCGCCACCTGCGGCCGGAAGCGCCCCGTGACGCCGGAGAAATCGCTCTGGCCGCCGGGCCGGCTTACGCTGTTCACGTGATAGAGATCCCCCCTGAGCGAGGCCGATAGGGCATACGCGCTGCCCCACCGCCCCACACGGTGCACCTGCCACCCGGCGTTCACCGACAGGCGGCGCGTATCCGTCCCTTCGTTGCGGGTGAGCGCCAACAGGTTGACGTCGAGACGGGTCCGTCGGCCGAAGCCATCCGCCTCCCCCACATGGTTGAAATCGAGCAAGGGAAAGACCAGGGGGGCCAGTCCGGGGTCGTCGTCCGCGCGCAGCCCCTGGAAAGCGAGGGCGTTGGCGGACATATAGTTGCGTTGGCGGAAGCCCTCGGCGAACAGGCGGGTGGTCAGCGTGTTGTCGAACCCGAAAAGGGCGGGGCCCAACCCGAATCCGTAGCGCCGCAGATAGGTGTCGTCTTTGGTGCGGTTGACGTCGAAACCCCAACGCCAGGTCTCATCGAGGTCGAATCGCCCCCTGGCGAAGATGTGGCCGCGCACATCATCCTCCGAATCCTTGGTGATGCTGGCCTCCAGTTGCAGCTCGCCGTCCTGCAGGCGCTGGCGGTATTCGGCCGCCAGCACGGGCCCCTCTTCGGTGGTCAGCATGGGGCTGAGCGTCAGGCCTTTGTCGGGGGCGATGTCGATGTAATACGGCACCCGCACCACGACGCCCAGGTCCGACGAGTTGCCGATGCTCGGCGTGAGGAAGCCGGTAAGCCGGTTCACGGTCGGATCCGGGTGCAGAAGATACGGCGTGTAGGCGACCGGCACCCCCCATAATTCCAGCCAGGCGTCTCTGTACTCCACGGTCCGTTCGTTCTTGTCGTGGATCACCTTGACCGCCCTGATCTGCCAAAGCGGGGGGCGGGTCGGGTCGACGATGCACAGACGGCACGGGGAATAGACGGCGTTGCGCAACTCTACGATCCTGGCGTCCGACCGCCGGCCCCCGCTGGCCGCGAAGCGGGAGCCGTCGGTGAAAATGAGGCCCAGGTCTTCGATGATGCCGTCCTTGAAGTCCCCCGACAGTTCCATGTACCGGGCGAACAGCACTTCGCCGTCGATCTCCAGCAACGAGACGTTGCCCGACGCGGTAAGCACGTCCGTTTTCTCGTTGTAGGTGATGGAATCGGCCATCAGTACGCGGTCGGCCTGGGATACCTCCACATGGCCGCTGGCCGTGATGACGCCCAGTTCGCGGTCATAGACGACCTCGTCGGCGGAGAACAGGATGGGAACGTCTTCACGCAGACCCTCGGCGGCCTCAGCCGCTCCCCCCGGATCCCCAGCGGCCAGCAGCCAGCACACGCCTACTACGCCTGCCAGAAACCTCCCCATGATGTTCTAACCATCTTCGAGATGCAGCAACATGGCAAGCCCCAGCAGCATGGTGACGACCGAAGGCGTCCACGCCGCCAGGGTAATAGGAATACTATCCGAAAGTCCGAGGGCGAACACCACGTCGGAAAAAAAGTAGAGGACGAAGCCGGTGAGCACGCCGCCGGCGATGATGAAGGTGGTCCCGCCGCGCCGCGCGTGCCGCAAGGTAAAGGTGGCGGCGATGAGAACCATGGCGCACAACAGCACCGGATCGGCCAGCAGCGTGTACCAGTACAGCCGATGCCTGACGGCGGAAAAGCCCGCCTTTTCCAGGGTCTTGATGAAATCCGGGAGATCCCAGAAAGACATGGTTTCCGGCGGCGCGAAGCTGTCTTGGATCTTGCTGAGCGTCAGGTCGGTCTCCAGCCAGGACTCCTTTTTGAATTGCGGCAGTTTCTCCGGGTTGTACACCCAGACGTCGCGCATGTACCAGAAACCGTCCTCAAGGCGCGCATACTCGGCGTCAATGCGCTCGGCGAATTGGTCGGTTCCCTTGTATACGAACACGGTGACGTCGCGCAGCTCCACGTCGTCGCCCTGTTGCAGGACATGGCGGGCGTGCACCACGGCCTGGCCGGATTCGTTGGCCTGGCGCAACCACAGGCCGGACGCGGACAGGGCCAGAAAGCTTACCCGGCCTTTCAAACGCACCGCCTCCAGGCGCTCGTAGCGCGCCAGGGTGGCCGAGGCCAGGGGGTTGAGCATGGTAATCTTGAACACGCCCAAGAGAAACGCGATGACAAGCACCGGCAGGAGGAACTGCCAGGCGGAAACGCCGGCGGCCCGGGTGACCATCAACTCGTGGTTCCGCGTCAGCCGCCAGAACGTCACCATGCCGCCGAACAGGACGGCGAAGCGAAAGGTCTGTTGCCCCATGTGGGGAAGCTTCAGCAACGCCATCTCAAACACCATGGCGAAGCTGACCTCGGGGCGCGCGACCGATCGGCGCAACAACTCGATGGTGTCGAACAGCAGGATCAGCAGCATGAAGATCCCGAACAGCACCATGAAGCCGACCAGAAATTGGCGGCCGATGTATCCCGAAAGTGTGAGGGAAAGGCGCACGGGCGTTTGCCCTCCGCAGGTTTCAGGTGGCCGCGGCCGGGGATGCGCGCCGCCTGGGCGGCAGCACCATGACCACGTACCCGGCGAGCACGGGCAAGATGGCGTTCACATACATCAACGGGATCAGTTCAAGGTTTCTCGCCACCATGTTCTCCAGGCCCAGGGTCGCCGCCTGGAGGCCGACGACGATGCCCACGGCGAGAATCACGCGTCGCGTCAGGGGGCGTCCGCCGAACGCCCCCGAAACCAGGCACGCCAGGCCGACCAAGGCAAAGGCCAGCGCACGCAACGGGGAAACCAGGCGCCGGTGGCCCTCGACGGTGAACTTTCCGAAGTCCTTACGGTTCAGGGTCTTGTCCCTGTCCAGGTTGAACAACTCATCGAGCGTCCTTTCCCGGGCGTTCCGGTAGCGAATGATTCCTTCGTTTCGGGTCGCGCCGAAATCGAATATGTACTGGTCGAAATACAAAATGGACAGTTGTTTCGTATCCTTGTCCACCTCCTGGCGGTTGCCGCGGAACATCATGACCCGGGTCCCGTCCTCGGTTTGGGCGATGGCCCCCCGCTCGGCCATCAGGGTGACCGGTTTCTCGGCGTCGCGGTCGTCCTGGACCAGGATGCCGAGCAATTCCCCATCCTTCGTCCGCGCCCGCACATACACGGTGATGCCCGCAGAAAGGGTATTGAACGCACCCTCCTTGAGCAAGACATGCGAATAGTCGTAGCGCATGTCCCACCGCAGTTCGTGGAACGCCCGGGAAGACAGCGGCATAAGATAGAGATTGAGCCCGTACCCCGCCGCAACCACGACGAAGGCGAGGAAGAGAGCGGGTTTGGCCAGGGCGTGCTGACTCACGCCGGCCGCCCGCATGACCACCAGTTCGCGGTCGGTGACCAGCTTGGCGTAGATGAACACGATGACCGTAAACAGCGCAATGGGCAGGATGACCGTCAGGAAATTGGGCAGCAACAATATGGTCAGGTAGAGGAAATCCCCCGCCGTCAAGCCGCGGTTGACGATCATTTCAACGAACCGCAGCGACTGCAACAACCAGATAATACAGGTCAGGCTCGCGGTGACGAGGACCATCCCCACCAAAAGTTGTCGCAGCACGTATCGGGTGAACGCGTTCATCGGCTGAGGTCCGGCTGGTCAAATTTTTCGTCAGGGTGTGGGAAAAACGCTCGATAATCAAGGAATAACAGAGAGATCGGCCCTTCGGGGATTTTCGGCGTTGGTTTGTTTCCCGATATCCCCGCACGGAGGCACCGGGGACGAGCCCCTCGACCATTTTCATTCTGTCCGGCATAACGGTAATCATAAGGGTCCCAGCGCCCTACCCGGCGGACCGGACCGCCGCCCGGGGCCGGCGGCGGCGGAGGACCATCCGATGAAACTGAGTACACGGCTGAAAATCATCAGGAAATTCCTGACCAGGAAGTACCCCTATATCGTCATTACCATCAGCCCGGCGGACATGATCAAGCCGCGGGACGGGGATTACGTCTATACCGAGGTCAGGAAAATATTTGATCGGAGATTGCCGGAGATTAAGAAAAATATAGATATCATAAGACATTACAGGCTTGACGACAGTATCCGCGCCCGCCCGCCCCGGGAAGGCGCCGAAAGGGACCGGTCCGGGGGTCAGTTTTTCACCGGCATCGACGCCCGTGTCGCCTACGCCGTGGTGCGCCACCATAAACCCTCGAAAATCGTCGAAATCGGCAGCGGATACAGCACCCACCTGCTGCGCAGGGCGGCGCAGGATGCGCGCATACAGACCAAAATCATCTGCATCGACCCCAGGCCGCAAACGGACATCTCGTCGGTCGCCGATGACATATACACCGAAAACGTCGTCGACGTGGACCTGGGCCTGTTCGACACCCTCGCCGATGGCGACATCGTTTTTCTCGACGGCAGCCACCTTGCCTTCAACGGAACCGACGTGCCGCATTTCTTTTTGACGATTCTGCCGAGAATTCCGAAGGGTGTCTTTGTTCACATCCATGATATTATGTTGCCCTATGAATACGACGAGCTTTTTACTTCGCGGTATTACAATGAACAATACCTTCTGGGAACATTGA
>JACZWD010000106.1 GCA_022572335.1 Pseudomonadota bacterium | reverse complement strand
AATAGGAGAGCCGCCATGACCCGTACCACCACCCGTCATCTGGTTCGCCTCGCCACGGCCATAGCGATCGCGGCGGCGGTCCCCGGATGCAACACCCTGACGCGCCTGTCGGAAGTCGGCGGCGGCCCGGAGCTGACCAAGATCACCAACCCGGTGGCGCGCCAGGGCTATCGTCCGGTCAGCCTGCCCATGCCGGCGCCGCAGGTGGCCGAAGACAACCCCAACTCCCTGTGGCGCGCCGGCGCCCGCGCCTTCTTCAAGGACACCCGGGCCAAGGCCGTGGGCGACATCCTGACCGTCAAGCTCAACCTCAACGACAAGGCCACCCTGGCCAACAAGTCCGAGCGCGAACGGGACGACAAAGAGGACACGGACGTGACCAATCTTCTCGGCCTCGAGGCCGAATTCGCCAAGTGGCTGCCCCAGGCCATCAGCCCCTCGTCCGTCGCCAGCTTCGGCAGCAAGAGCGAAACCAAGGGCGACGGCTCCATCGCCCGCAGCGAGACCGTCGAACTGACCTTCGCCGCCGTGATCACCCAGATTCTGCCCAATGGCGCCATGGTCATCTTCGGGCGCCAGGAAATCCGGGTGAACTACGAGCTGCGTGAATTGATGGTCACCGGGGTCATCCGCCCCGAGGACATCGAATCGGACAATTCCATCAGCCACGAGAAAATCGCCGAGATGCGCGTCACCTACGGCGGCCGCGGTACCATGAGCGACCTCCAGCAACCGCGCTGGGGCACGCAGGTATGGGACATCATATTCCCGTTCTAGGTTCAGTCAGAACCTGGCACCTCAAGGCCGATGCGATGCATCGGCCTTTTTTTTCGCCCCCGGGCCATTACAAAGCGAGCCTGCGGCGTCAAAGGGGCGTTGCCCCTTTTTATCCCCACCAGGGGTCAACCCCTGGTGGGGGCATGGGGGGCGGCCTGCCTTCGCCGAAGCGAAGCTCCGGCTTCGCGCAGGCAGGGGCCCTCCAAGGCCGCAAGGCCACCAGCCGTTGATCACAGGGAATCCTTGATCGGGGGGAAAGGCGCGCGATCCGATCCCGCCGCCCGGCATTTCGGCTTCGCGGATCAGTCGTCGCGGTGGGTTTTCTCCATGCGCTCGTGACGCTCCTGGGCCTCGATGCTGAGGGTCGCGATGGGACGCGCCTGCAGCCGCGACAGGTTGATCGGATCGCTGGTCTCTTCGCAATAGCCGTAGCTTCCGTCCTCGATCCGCTGCAGCGCCTCGTCGATCTTGGCGATCAGCTTACGCGCCCGGTCGCGGGTGCGTAACTCCAGCGAACGGTCGGTCTCAACGGATGCGCGGTCGGCAATATCGGCCTCCAGGGAACCGCGTTCCTGAAGGTGTTGGAGGGTTTCACAGGAATCGTTCAGAAGACCGGCACGCCATCTCAGCAGCCGTTGGCGGAAGTATTCCCGCATGATGGAATTCATGAAGGCCTCGTCTTCGGAGGGCTGGTAATCCGGCGCCAGCGTTACGGTCATCGTTCCCGAGTTCCAAGCGTGTTATTTTTCCGCGGCGGAATATAGGTGCGGCGGCGCGTCACCGCAAGAGGGGTTTTACACTTCAAGCCTAACGACCAGATCATTGAAATATTTAGGAGAAACGGGCGGCGTGCGGAGGGAGGCGCCGGGCTCAGACGTTACGGGTGAATTTCGCGATCTCCACTTCGGCCCGAAGCTCGATCTGGTCGATGATTTCGTTGAGCCTGGGATCGGCCGACGTGCGCCGTTGCGCGCGCATGGTTTGGGCGAGACCGGCGAGCTTGTCCTTGGACAGCACCCCCATCAGCAGGTCGTGGCGGAGCTCCTCCAGACGATCGAGGACGGTGTCGCCGTACCGTCTGGCCAACCCGCGAGAGCGCTCCTCCGTGGCGTCGGACACTTCCTGGATCGACAGGATGGACTCCACGGCGTGGACCGGCGGGGACTCGATCCCCCCGGCCGCCTCCACTATCCCCGTCACTTCCCTCAGCCGCACGGCGAATGCGCCGCCCTTGCCCGGCCTCGCTTTTTTCCGCGGCGCCGGCGCGGGCGCCCTGCTGAAACCGAGTTCTGAAACTCTCATGGACCGAATCAAAAAGGAATGATCACGCCCCGTATTACATTGGACAGGGTTAAAAAGCGGTTAAGCGCCGCGGATGAGGGACGCCACCCCGTCCGTCCCGCGGCCGTTGCCGGGCGGCCCTGTTTCCCGCTCCATGCCGGCGGCGGCCAGCCGGCGGGCTGTCCTTCACACGTGCCCCCGCCGTCGGGCCGGCGACGACCCCGGCGCCGGCGGGCCAATTGAGAATGCGTTGCAATTTCATTTCCGATGGGTTACGGTGCGGTGTGGCAGTAACTGCGATTAAGTCTCAGTTGCAACAATTGGAAGAGACCGGAAAGTGATGCGCAAAACAGCCGTTGCGGTGCTTGCGGCCGTCGTCGGCCTGTCCACCTTGCCCTCGCCCGCCGGCGCGGAGGGCGGCCACGTCAACCTGTATTCCTACCGCCAGCCATTTTTGATGAAGCCCCTGCTCGACGCCTTCACCCGCAAGACCGGGATCAAGGTGAACATGGTGTACGCGAAGACAGGGATGCTCGAGCGCCTCAAGGCCGAGGGCCGCAACAGCCCGGCCGACGCCGTGCTCACCGCCGACATCGGGCGGCTCACCGATCTGGTGCGGGCGGGGCTGGTGCAGCCCGTCGTCTCGGCGGTGCTGAACGCCAACATCCCGCCCCAGTACCGCCATCCCGACGGCCTGTGGTTCGGGCTCACCACCCGCGCCCGGGTCATCTACGCCGACAAGACCCGGGTCAAGCCGGGCGAGGTGACCACGTATGAGGACCTGGCCGATCCCCGCTTCAAGGGCCGCATATGCACGCGCTCGGGAAAGCACGCCTACAACATCTCGCTTCTCGCCTCGTTCATTGCCGCCAAGGGGGAAAAAGCCGCCGAGGCGTGGGCGCGCGCCCTGAAATCCAACCTGGCGCGCCGCCCCCAGGGAAACGACCGCTCCCAGGTCCGGGCGATCAAGGAAGGCGAGTGCGATGTGGCGCTGGGCAACAGCTACTACATGGGCAAGATGGCGACCAACGACAAAAAGCCCGAGCAGAAGGCGTGGGCCGCGGCCGTTACCATCATCTTTCCCAACCAGCCGCGTGCCGGGCGGCCGGGCCGCGACTCGCTTGACCGCGGCACCCACGTCAACCTCAGCGGCGCCGCGGTGACGAAAAGCGCGAAGAACCGGGACAATGCCATCCGGCTGCTCGAGTTCCTCAGCGGCGACTTCGCCCAGCGCATCTACGCCGAGCAGAACTTCGAATATCCGGTGAAGTCCGGTGTCCCGCTGCACCCCCTGGTCGCCTCCTGGGGCACCTTCAAGGCGGACACCGTCCACCTGACCGAAGTGGCGAAATACCGGGCGGCCGCCGCGAGAATCATGGACAGGGTAGCCTTCGATCATTAAGAGCCCTTCGGGGGGCGCGGGGGCGCCCCCCGCATTTCCGATGACCGGGGGGACACCCCCCGGTGGCCCCCGGGGGTCGCGGGGGCGCCCCCGCATTTCCGATGACCGGGGGGACACCCCCCGGTGGCCCCCGGGGGTCGCGGGGGCGCCCCCCGCATTTCCGATGACCGGGGGGACACCCCCCGGTGGCCCCCGGGGGTCGCGGGGGCGCCCCCGCATTTCCGATGACCGGGGGGACACCCCCCGGTGGCCCCCCGGGGCGGCGGCCATCCGGCGCCCCGGGTGGAAGGATAAGGAGCGAACGCGGTTTGGGTTTGGCCGGAACACGGTTTGGCGGCGCCGCCGGGGCGTTCCGGCGCATCGACGGCTGGACGCTGGGCACGGTTCTGATCGCGCTTGCGGCGTCGATCCCCATTGTCGCGGTGATCGGGCTGGCCTTGACGCCGGGCGAAAGCGTGTGGGGGCACCTGGCGTCCACCGTGCTGCCGTTGTACATCCGCACCACGTTATTGCTCATGGCCGGTGTCGGCCTCGGCACCCTGGTCATCGGCGCCGGGACCGCGTGGCTGGTGACCATGTGCCGCTTCCCCGGCCGGCACATCTTCGAGTGGGCGCTGCTTCTGCCCATGGCCATCCCGGCCTATGTGGTCGCTTACGTCTACACCGACCTTTTGGAGTACGCCGGCCCCGTGCAGGAGGCCTTGCGCGCGTCGTTCGGATGGACCACCAGGGGCGATTACTGGTTCCCCGAAATCCGCTCCCTCGGGGGCGCCATCGCCGTCATGACCCTGGCGTTCTACCCCTACGTCTACCTTCTGTCGCGGGTCGCCTTCCTGGAACAGTCCATGTGTGTCCTCGAGGTCAGCCGCACCCTTGGCCACGGCCCCTGGCGCAGCGCCTTCCGCGTCGCCCTGCCCCTGGCCCGGCCGGCCCTGGTGATCGGGCTCAGCCTGGTGTTGATGGAGACCCTGAACGACTTCGGCACGGTGGACTATTTCGCCGTCGCCACCTTCACCGCCGGCATCTTCGACGTGTGGCTGAACATGAACAGCGTGTCGGGCGCCGCACAGTTGGCCTCGGTGCTGCTGCTGTTCGTGCTCGTGGTCATCCACCTCGAGCGCCGCGGCCGGCGCGGCCGGCGCTATCACCACACGTCGACCAGGTACCGGGCGCTTCCGGGCTATCCCTTGCGCGGCGGGGCCGCGGCCCTGGCGTCCCTGGCCTGCCTGGCCCCGGTCGTCCTCGGCTTCGCCGTCCCCGCCGGGGTGCTCGGGCGCTATGCCCTGACCCATTACGCGGACACCCTGGAAGCCGATTTCCTCACCTATACCGCCAACAGCCTTGGGCTATCCGCGACGGCCGCCGTGATCACGGTGGCGGTGGGGACCTTCATGGCCTACGGGGCGCGGCTGCGCGGCGGACCGGTGGTGACGGCGGCGACCCGCTTCGCCAGCCTCGGCTACGCGGTGCCCGGCGCCGTGCTCGCCATCGGCGTCGTCCTGCCCACGGCCTGGCTCGACAACACGGTGGACGCCGTCCTCGACTCCGTCTTCGGCATTTCCACCGGGCTCCTTCTCAGTGGCTCCGTCTTCGTCATCATTATCGGCTATGTGGTGCGCTTCCTGGCGCTTTCGTTCGGCACCATCGAGGCGAGCCTGTCCAAGGTCACCGCCAGCATGGACGGCGCCGCCCGCACCCTGGGCGCCGGACCCATGGCTACCCTCCGCCGCGTGCACCTGCCGGTCATGCGCGGCAGCGTATTGACCGCGGCGATCCTCGTCTTCGTCGACTGCATGAAGGAACTGCCGATGACGGTGATCCTCAGGCCGTTCGATTTTCACACCCTGGCCACCTTCGTCCATCAGTATGCGTCCGACGAGCTTCTCGCGGAAAGTTCCCTGGCGGCGCTGACGATCGTCGCTTCGGGCATCCTGCCGGTGATCCTGTTGAGCCGCACGATCGGACGCTCGCGCCCCGGCCACACCGGCGCCCCCGACGGCGCGGGCGCAACGCCGTGAACGGGCTCAGCCTCACCGGCATTACCCACGCCTACGACGGCCGCGCCGTGGTCCTCGACGCCTCGCTCGGCGCCCCGGCGGGAAAGCTGACCTGCCTTCTAGGCCCGTCGGGTTGCGGCAAGACGACCCTGCTGAGGATCGCCGCCGGGCTGGAGATCGTGCAACACGGCCGGGTCGCCCTGGGCGAGCGCGTCCTCGCCGATGGCGATGACCGGCGCCACGTGCCGCCGGAAGAACGGGGCATCGGCCTGATGTTCCAGGACCACGCCCTGTTTCCCCATCTGACCGTGTTCGAGAACATCACCTTTGGCCTGTCGGACCCTGCGCCCGGGCGGCTGCAATGGGCGCGCGAAGCCCTGGCCCGCGCCGGCATGGCCGGCTTCGCCGACGCCTATCCCCATACCCTGTCGGGCGGCCAGCAGCAGCGCGTCGCCCTGCTTCGCGCCCTGGCGCCGGAGCCCCGGGTGCTGTTGCTGGACGAGCCCTTCTCCGACCTGGACGTGAACCTGCGCCTCCAGGTCCGCGAGGAAACCCTCGGCCTGCTCGAGGAAACCGGCGTCACCACCCTGATGGTCACCCACGACCCCGAAGAGGCCATGTTCATGGCCGACCACATCGCGGTCATGAACGAGGGCCGGATCATCCAGGCCGGCGCCCCGAAGGAAATCTATTTCCGGCCGGCGGATCGGTTCGTCGCCGCCCTCTTCGGCCAGGTCAACCGGTTCGCCGGGGTGGTCGAAGGCGGCCGCGTGCATACGCCCGTGGGCACGTTCGCGGCGCCCGGCCTGGCGGACGGCCGGCAGGCGCATGTTATTGTCCGCCCCGAGGGGCTGCGCCTGGCCCTGGCCGGGGCGAACGGTCCCTCCGCCGACGACCCGGCGCCGGAAAGGAACGCCACGCCGGCGCGGATCATCTCCGCCCACCTGCTGGGCCGCTCCAGCCACGTCCACCTGGGCGCCGCCGGCCCCGACGGCGCCGAGATTGTCCTGCACGCCCACGTGCCCGGAGTCTTCCTGCCCGAAACCGGCGCCCTCGTCTCGGTGTCCGTGGACGAGAGACAGGTCTTCGTCTTCGCCGACGAGTAACCGGGCCGCCGGCCGCGCCCCCCGGCAATTCCTACCCGGTCCCACCCCGGCCGCGGGGGTGTCCCCTGCCCACCGCGCCAACCGAACGCTGCGCAAAATCAACCCATCGGAGGGACCCCGCCGTTGGCATCCTTCTTGCCGCCTGCACGCAGGCCGGTCGCCGGGAGTTCCACCTTCACGGCCTCGACGAACGCCGCGCGCGGGATGCCGAGGGCCGGCTCATCGTAGGTGAGCGCGTGGACGTAATAGACATGGCCGTTGCCCGGCGCCACGGCGGGCAGGGCAAGCCCGGGCAACCCGGCCAGCTTGCCTTACAGATAGGCCACGTTGGCCTGCCGGGCGGCGATCAGGGCCGGACCCTTGGCCAGCTGGCACCGCGCGATGGCGGCCTCGATCTCGCCCATGCGGAAGTTGAACCCGACCATGTCGATCAGGTTGGCGACCCCTTTCCCGCCGACCACCGCCTCGCCGTGGTTGCGGATGAGCTGCAGGCGTTCGCACAGTCCGTCGTCGTTGGTGGTGACGACGCCGCCCTCGCCGGTATGGATGTGCTTGTGGTGGTTGAAGCTGAACACCCCCATGTGCCCCAGGGTGCCCACGGGACGCCCCTTGTAGGTGGCGAACGGCGCCTGGGCGCAGTCCTCGATGACCACCAGGCCGTGGGCCTCGGCGATCTCCATGATCGGGTCCATGTCGGTGGCCTGGCCGAAGATGTGGACGACGATGATCGCCTTGGTGCGCGGCGTGACGCGGCTCAGCACGCTTTCCGGATCCAGGCCGTAGGTTCGCGGGTCGATGTCGGCGAACACCGGCACGGCGTTGAAGACCAGCGCCGCCGTGGCCGAGGCCATCATGGTGTAGGGGGACACGATGACCTCGTCCCCCGGGCCCACGCCGGCGGCGCCGGCGGCGCTGATCAGGCCGCTGGTCGCCGAGTTGACGGCCACCGCGTGGCGCGCCGCAAACGCCCCCGCCCATTCGTCTTCGACGGCGCGCACCTGGGGTCCGCCGTAAAAGCCCTCGTTCCAGGCGCCCACCTTAGCGCGACAGGATGCCGCTCTCCATCACCGCGCGGACGGCCTCGATTTCTTCCGTCCCGATCACCGAATAGGCCGGGAAAAGCGTCTTGCGGAGGGGTTCGCCGCCGAGCAAAGCCAGCGTGCTCCCGGCCTCTCTCCCAGTGGCCGCTGTCACGACACGATCACACGTGTCATCCTTTTATGATAGAGGGTACCAGGCACCAGGCGAGGATGCCTTTCTGCGCGTGCAGGCGGTTCTCCGCCTCGTCCCAGACCGCCGAGCGGGGCCCGTCGATGACCGCGGCCGTGACCTCTTCGCCCCGATGGGCGGGCAGGCAGTGCATGAAAACGGCGCCGTCGGCGGCCCGCGCCATCAGGGCCTCGTCCACCCGGTAGGGCGTGAGCAGCCGGTGGCGGTTCTCCGCGTCCTCGTCGCCCATGGACACCCAGACGTCGGTGACCACGCAGTCGGCGCCGGCCACCGCCTCGGCCGCATGGCGCACCAGGGTCACGTCGCCGCCCTCGGCCTTCGCCCAGTCGAGCAGCGCCGCCGGCGGGCCGAGGGGCTCCGGGCAGGCGAGGCGGAGGGTAAAGCGAAAGCGCACGGCGGCGTGAATCCACGACGCGGCCACGTTGTTGCCGTCGCCGCTCCACGCCACCACCCGGCCGGCGATGGGGCCCCGGTGCTCCTCGAACGTCATCACGTCGGCCATGACCTGGCACGGATGGGACCTGTCGGTGAGCCCGTTGATCACCGGCACCGTGGCGTGGGCGGCGAGCTCGTCCAGCCGTTCGGGATCGTCGGTGCGGATCATGATGGCGTCCACGTAGCGCGACAGCACGCGGGCCGTATCGGCGACGGTCTCGCCGCGCCCGAGCTGGGTGTTGGTCTCGCTCAGCACCACCACGTGGCCGCCCAGCTGCTGCATGCCGACCTCGAAGGAGACCCGGGTGCGCGTCGAGGGCTTCTCGAAGATCATGGCCAGGGTGCGGCCGGCCAGGGGCCGGGCTCCCGCCTTCGCGAAGCCCGCTCCTGCGGGCGAAGAGAGGTCGCCGCCCGGGCTGTCGCCCCGCTTCAGCGCCGCCGCCCAGTCCAGGATGTGTCGCAGCGTCGCTTCGTCGAGACGGTCGATGTCCAGAAAATGTCTGGGCGCGTCCATGTCACGCCGCCCGATCCGCCAGTTCGGCGCAACTGCGCTCGAGGATGGCCATCGCCTCGTCCACGTGACGCTCCTCGATGATCAGGGGCGGCAGCAGCCTGACCACGTTGTCGGCGGCGCCGACCGCGAGCAGGCCGTTGTCCCTGAGGCGCGCCACCAGGGCCCCGTTGTCGCCGACGCACGCGAGGCCGACCATCAGGCCGGCGCCCCTGAGGCCGCGGAGGACCTTGGGATGGGCCTCGACCAGGGACTTAAGCCGCCTCCACAGAAGCCTAGCCACCGCGTCCACGCGGTCCAGGAAGCCGTCCGCCAGCACCACGTCGAGGACCGCGTTGGCCAC
>JACZWD010000272.1 GCA_022572335.1 Pseudomonadota bacterium | reverse complement strand
CCGTTTCCTCGGCAGGAGGGGAGGCGCAGGCGATGGCGGCCCATCGGAAAGCCTTCCCGACGCCCCGGGGGCCACCGGGGGGTGTCCCCCCGACACCGTATGCGGGGGGGCGCCCCCGCGACCCCCGGGGGGCCACCGGGGGGTGTCCCCCCCGGCTACGGTATACGGGGGACGCCCCCGCGGCCCCCGGCGTCGTCGCGCGCCGCTTGTGGTGCACGCACACCAAGGCGCGACGCGCTCCTGGCCGGAAACCTCGCAACGCCGTCGTATGGATACGATTTAGCTGATACAGACCACTAGGCCGTACATGGAACCCCTGAACACCTATCGCGCCGGGCCGGACGAGAACGGGCACTTCGGCATCTACGGCGGGCGGTACGTGGCCGAGACCCTGATGCCGCTCGTCCTCGACGTCGAACGCGCCTACACCGAGGCCCGGAACGACCCCGCCTTCGCCCGGGAAATGGGCTATTACCTTGCCCACTACGTGGGGCGGCCCAGCCCGCTTTATCTCGCCCGGCGGCTGACCGACCACCTGGGCGGGGCGACCATCTATTTCAAGCGCGAGGACCTGAACCACACCGGCGCCCACAAGATCAACAACTGCATCGGCCAGATCCTGCTCGCCCGGCGCATGGGCAAGACCCGGATCATCGCCGAGACCGGCGCCGGCCAGCACGGCGTCGCCACGGCCACCGTGTGCGCGCTGTTCGACATCCCCTGCACCGTCTACATGGGCACCACCGACATCGAGCGTCAGGCCCCCAACCTGTACCGCATGAAGATGCTGGGCGCCGAGGTGCGGCCGGTGACCGCCGGCTCGGCGACCCTCAAGGAGGCCATGAACGAGGCCCTGCGCGACTGGGTGGCGAACGTGGAAGACACCTATTACCTGATCGGCACGGTGGCCGGGCCCCATCCCTATCCGATGATGGTGCGGGACTTCCAGTGCGTCATCGGCGACGAGGTACGCCAACAGATCCTCGAAGCCGAGGGACGGCTTCCCGACACCCTGCTCGCCTGCATCGGCGGCGGCTCCAACGCGCTCGGGCTGTTCTACCCGTTCCTCGACGAAGCGGGCGTGCGCATGATCGCCGTGGAGGCGGCGGGCGAGGGCATCGAGACGGGGAAACACGCGGCATCGCTCGGCGCCGGGGCGCCCGGCGTGCTGCACGGCAACCGCACCTACCTTCTCCAGGACGCGGACGGACAGATCGACGAGGCCCATTCCATTTCCGCCGGTCTCGACTATCCCGGCATCGGTCCCGAGCACGCCTGGCTGCACGACGTGGAGCGGGTCGAATGCGTCTCCGCCACCGACGACGAAGCGGTCGAGGCGTTCCACCTGTGCACCCGCCTGGAAGGCATCATCCCGGCCCTGGAAGCGGCCCACGCCGTGGCCCACGTGTGCACGATCGCCGCCGGTCTGGGGCGCGGGAATCTCCTCGTCCTCAACATGAGCGGGCGCGGCGACAAGGACCTGGACATGGTGGCCGGGTTGGCCGGGGGCAATCCATGAGCGTGCAAACCCGCATCGACCGGCGCTTCGCCGCGCTTAAGCGAGAAGGGCGCGCCGGCCTCATCGCCTTCGTCACGGCGGGCGATCCCGATGCCGGGACCTCGCGCGAAATCCTCAGCGGATTGCCCGGCGCCGGCGCCGACCTCATCGAGCTCGGCGTGCCGTTCAGCGATCCCATGGCCGACGGGCCCTCCATCCAGGCCAGTTCCCAGCGGGCGTTGAAGGCCGGCGCGTCGCTTGCGGCGACCCTGGCGATGGTGAAGGACTTCCGCGCCGCCGACGATGACACGCCGGTCATCCTCATGGGCTATTACAACCCCATCTACGTCTACGGCGTCGACGCCTTCCTCGCCGACGCCAAGGCGGCGGGGGTGGACGGACTGATCGTCGTCGACATGCCGCCGGAGGAAGAGGACGAGCTGTGCCTGCCGGCGATCGAGGCCGGGATAAGTTTCATATTCCTGACCGCGCCGACCACCGGCGACGCCCGCCTGCCACGGGTGCTCGAGCACACCAGCGGATTCGTCTACTACGTGTCCATCACCGGTATCACCGGCACCAAGTCGGCCGCCATCGGCGACGTGCGCGCCGCCGTCGAGCGCCTGCGCCGCCACACCGAGCTTCCCGTCGCCGTCGGCTTCGGCATCAAGACGCCCGGGCAGGCGGCCGCCGTCGCCGCCGTCGCCGATGCGGCGGCGGTCGGCCCCGCCCCCGGCGGCACCCCCCCC
>JACZWD010000105.1 GCA_022572335.1 Pseudomonadota bacterium | reverse complement strand
CCGGCGCGGTGCGCACGGAAGGACTGGCGCTGGTCTACCTGAACGCGCTCAGGGTGTGGCTGGCGGACGACACCGAGGACATGGCGAAGACCATGGCCGCGTTGGACTGGGGCCTGCGCCAGGCGGAAATGCTCATGCGCCTGTGCGGCTTCGGCGCCCCCCCGGGCGCCGGCGAGGCCCCCCGCCGGCGGCTGAACGGAAGGCACCACCAATTTGGCCCCGCCTCCGGGCGGGGTTTTTTCTAATTGAAGCAATAACATACCGCTCGCGAATACGCCAAAAAAGACGACTTTCCGGCGCTTCGGCCAACATACAACAAAATGTTGACCCAGGGGCCTACCTATCATTATGATAGGTCATGACGGGTAAGGTCATCCCCCTGAAACCCTCGGAAATGAACCCGCAGACAGCCTCGCAGATAATTCGCGAGATTGCCGCCGAGACCTCAAGGGTGGTCATTCTCGACCACGCTAGGCGTCGCATGAGACGACGGCGAATCAGTCCAACCCAGGTTTACTCATGCATTCGAATGGGTGTTATTACGGAAGGGCCGTCCCAAGATATGAAGGGGTATTGGAGATGCACTATGCAGCGGCTTGCCGCAGGAGAGGAAATAACGATCGTCGTATCCTTTAACTCCCGAGAAAGCCTGTTGGTAATCACGGTCTATTGAGGGGGTATATCATGTATCACTACACGGAATGTGGACTGAATAAAGTCTGGCTCCTCAGCGGCTACCAAGATCATGACACGCCGTATGGGAAGGGCGTGTCTATCCAGGATGCCGACGGGCTCCATGAAGCAATTGCCCGTTGGCTTATAACCTGCAAGCCCCGTTTGAGTGGTAGTGAGTTTCGTTTCCTTCGGAAGGAGCTTGACCTCTCACAAGCCGGTCTGGCTTCGATCTTCGGGAACAATACCCAGTCCATTGCTCGGTGGGAGAAAAAAGGTCACGTGCCTAAAATGGCCGACCGATTTCTTCGAGCGCTCTATCGCGAGCACGCAGACGGCAACGCGAGCATAAGGGACATCGTGAGTCGCCTCAACGAAATCGATCAACAGACCTACGAGAAAGTCATGTTCGAGGAAACTCCTACCGGATGGGAAATGTGCGCCGCCTGAGACCCAAGTATTGCACTGACCGTCTGTAAGTCGGTCCGGCCCGAAATCCGCTCCCTGACGTCCCGCCGGCGGCTGAGGCTTTCGCGCGCTGCACACCGCCTTTCCTCTGCGTCCTCCGCGTTTGATCTTTTTCGACGCCGAGGGCGCCGAGGCGCGCCGAGGTACGCCGGGAATTATGTGAGCGCCCGGCGCTTTATCCTGTCTTCGGCGATCCCTGCCGTTTCGGCCGTTTCACACCTCAGGATTTCCGGTTTTCCTGTAACGCGATGCCGAAGAACTCCCATGCACCGCGACGCCGCCTTGCCACGGCGGCAAACTGGACAATGGCGGACACTGCCGAACCACAAGGGAATAGGTAGTGCCTTGATATAGCATCCGTTTCCGTTCCGTATCAAGCACACCCGCGAGATGTCGGAAGACGACCGGGATGACGAGATTGATAGGCTCATCCAGCGGCGGGACGGTAAACAGCGTAAGCAGGCCTGAGCGCGAACCGCTTTTCCTGCCGCTGACCGGGCGCGAGCGGCGGCGATCGAGCAAGCCATCGGGGAGCGTGCCGAGCGCGGTATCAGCGCATCTTGGTTTGGCCCGGGCGGAGGGATATCATGTCGCCATGCGCCGATGCTTGCCCATCGCCTTGGCCGTCGCGCTCGCCCCTGGTGCCGCCTTAGTGGCGATGCTCGCCTCCCCAGCCTTCGCCTACCATGACACCCTCGGGGGCGGTGCCTCGATCATGGGCGGTGCCTCGATCGACGTAATTCTGCCGATCGTGGTTGTTGTCGTCCTCGTCATAGTCGGGGTGGGGATCTGGGGTCGGAAGAAGCGAAAGACGAAGTCCAAACGCAGGAAGCGTAGAAAGGGTCGTTAAGTCGTTAGGCCCGCGCTGGCGTTTGCTGGATGAACCCGCCATTTGGGGAAGGTGAGGCCGTCTGGCTGCGGATCGTGAAGGCGGTCGAGCAATTACTGGCAGAGGAACGGCCCGGGACGCTCTCAGGTATCGCGTGCACAACCGGTTTAGCGGCGGCAGGGTGGCGCTGGTGTCCCCAACGGGATTCGAACCCGTGTTGCCACCTTGAAAGAGTGGAGTCCTAGGCCTCTAGACGATGGGGACGGGGGCGGCCTGTGTGGTATACGCCCTGTTCCATAAAATCAAGCCCCTCGCCCGCCGCCGCCGCACCCGGCCCGAATTTGTGTTTCCACGCCGGGGCGCCCTGAATACAATCCGCCTCGCGGTGCGGCGCACCCATCCATTTTCGGTCATCGGAGGAAACCATTTCATGTTGCGGGGAAAGGTACTGGTCGCCCAGGGCGGCGGGCCGACGGCGGTGATCAACGAATCCATGGTCGGCACGGTGATCGAATCGCGCAAGTTCGCCGGCGTCGAGCAGGTGTACGGCGCCTTTCACGGGGTCCAGGGCATCGTCAACGAGGACTTCCTCGACCTCACCCGCGAGACCACCCATAACCTGGAACTGGTCGCCAAGACGCCGTGCTCGGCGCTGGGCTCCACCCGCGACCGGCCCGACCTCGCCTATTGCCGGGAGATCTTCAAGGTCCTGAAGGTTCACGAGGTCTCCACCTTCTTCTACATCGGCGGCAACGATTCCTCCGACACCCTGCGCATCGTCAGCGAGGAGGCGCGCAAGGCCGGGTACGCCCTGCGCTGCATCCACATCCCCAAGACCATCGACAACGACCTGGTGATCAACGACCACACGCCGGGCTTCCCGTCGGCGGCGCGCTTCGTCGCCAGCGCCTTCGCCGGGGTCAACCTGGACAACATGGCCCTGCCCGGGGTCTACGTCGGCGTGGTGATGGGCCGCCACGCGGGGTTCCTGACCGCCGCCGCGGCGCTCGGGCGCAAGTACGACGACGACGGGCCGCACCTGATCTACCTGCCCGAGCGGCCGTTCGACCTGGACACCTTCCTCGCCGACGTGAACTCGGCATACCAACGCTTCGGGCGCTGCGTCGTCGCCGTCTCCGAGGGCATCCACGACGCCGCCGGCGAGCCCATCGCCGCCAAGCTGGCCGGCGACGTGGAGAAGGATGCCCACGGCAACGTGCAGCTCTCGGGCACCGGCCTGCTCGCCGACCTGTTGACCGACGCCGTCCGGCGGCGCACCGACATCAAGCGGGTGCGCGGCGACACGTTTGGCTACCTGCAGCGCTCGTTCCTCGGCTGCGTGTCCGACGTCGACCAGCGCGAGGCCCGCGAGGTCGGCGAAAAGGCCGTGCAGTACGCCCAATGGGGCAGGGACGACGGCTCCGTCACCATCCATCGCACGGGCTTTTATTCGGTGGAATACAAGCTCAGTCCCTTGGAAGCCGTGGCCGGCAAGACCAAGGTGATGGCCGACGACTTCATCGCCGGTTCGGGCACCGACGTCACCGACGCGTTCCTCATGTACCTGCGCCCGCTTTTGGGCTCGGGCATGCCCGACGCCTTCCGGCTGCGCTCCAATCGGGTGCCGAAGATCCTGAAAAAATAAGGCGGCGGGGGCCCGCCCTACCAGGCCGGCGCCGCGTCGTCGATGAGGAACTCCACCGCCGAATGGCCGCGCCAGGTGTTCACGCGCAGCCGGCCGGCGATGTGGAAGGGGGCGCCGTCGTGGTTGAGCAGCGCCGGTCCCAGATCCGAGTCCAGGGCGCGGAAGGCGATGGCCTTGATGCGGCCGCCGTCGGCCCCGGCGAGGGTGCATTTCAGGTGATTGCCCCCGACCACGTCCACATACACCAGCCGGGCGGCGGCGATGGCGAATCTGGGCTCGGGGTTGCCGCTGCCGAAGGGTCCGACCCGCGCCAGGGTCGAGACCAGGTCCCTGGACGCCGCCGCCACCGTGAGCGCCCCGTCGAGACGGAGGCTGGGGACCGGCGCCCTGTCACCGACGGCATCCGCGACCCGCTGGGTGAGAAAGCCGATCAGCTCGTCGAGGCGGTTTCGTTCCACGGTGAAACCGGCGGCCATGGCGTGGCCGCCGCCCTTGACCAGGAGTCCCGCCTGGCGCGCCGCGATGACGGCGGCGCCCAGGTCGACGCCGGACACCGAGCGTCCGGAGCCGGAGCCCTTGCCGCCGTCCAGCGCCACCACGCAGGCGGGCCGGTTGAACCGCTCCTTGAGCCGGCTGGCGACGATGCCGATGACGCCGGGGTGCCAGCCCTCGCCGGCGGCGAAGATCAACGGCGTCCCCGGGGTCTGTTTTTCGCGCGCCTCGGCGCCGGCCAGGGCGTGCTCGAAGACGGCGGACTCGATCTCCCGGCGCTCCCGGTTGAGGTCGTCCAGGCGCCGCGCGATGGCGTCGGCCTCGTCGTCGTCCCCGGTGGTCAGCAGGCGCACGCCCAGGTCCGCTTGCCCGACCCGCCCGCCGGCGTTGATCCGGGGACCGAGGATGTACCCGGCGTGGTAGGTTCCCGGCGCCTCGGTCATCCCGGCCACGTCGGCCAGCGCCCTCAGGCCGGTGTTTTTCCGCCGCGCCATCACCTTGAGGCCCTGGGCGACCAGGGCGCGGTTGACCCCGGTCAGCGGCACCACGTCGCAGATGGTTCCCAACGCCACCAGGTCCAGCCACTGCATGAGGTCTGGCTCGGGCCGCGCCCCATACCAGCCGGCCTGGCGCAGGACCCGGTTGAGGCCGACCACCAGCAGGAAGGCCACCCCCACCGCCGCCAGTTGGCGGTGCGGGCTGGTCTCGTCCATGCGGTTGGGGTTGATCACGGCGACGGCGCGCGGCAGGCGGGCCTCGGCCACGTGGTGATCGACGACGATGACGTCCAGGCCGGCCGCGGCGGCGGCCTCCAGGGGACCGTGGGCGCTGGTGCCGCAATCCACGGTCACGACCACGGAGACGCCTTTTTCCCTGAGTCCCAGGAGCGCCGCCTCGTTGGGTCCGTAGCCTTCGCGCAGGCGGTCCGGGATATAGGTCTCGCAGCGGCCGCCGACGGCGGCGAAAAAACGGGCCAACAGGGCCGCCGACGTGGCCCCGTCCACGTCGTAATCGCCGAACACCGCGATGCGTTCGCCCGCCACGATGGCGGCGGCGAGGCGTCCGGTCCCCTCCTCCATGCCCTTGAGCTCGCCGGGATCGGGGAGCAGGGTTTTGAGCGCCGGGTTGAAGAAGGTGTCCGCCTCGTCGACGCCGACGCCGCGCGCCGCCAGCACCCGGCCGACGATCTCGGGCACCTGGAGACGCTGGGCCAGCGCCATCGCGGCGCGCTCGTCGGCGAGCCTGGCCAGCCAGCGCCGGCCGGTCAAAGACCGCGCCACGCCGAGGAAACAGTCCGCGCTCTCTATTCCGCCGCGAGGGGAAACGGCCGCGATGCCCGCCATCACGTGTTTTTCAGGCCGGCGGCGCCCAGGCGGCCCAACCGGTGGTGGGCTTCGATGTAACGGAGTGTGCCTGTCCTCGAACGCATGACCATGGACTGGGTGACGGCGACGCCGCGGTGGCGGCGCACGCCGGCGAGCATGGCGCCGCTGGTGACGCCGGTGGCGGCGAAGGTGATATCGCCCCGGGCCATGTCGGGAACACTGTATTTCTTGTCGAAGTCGGTGATCCCGCATTTGTCCGCCTGCTTTTTTTCTTCGTCGTTGCGCAGCACCAGGCGCCCGTGCATCTGGCCGCCGACGCAACCGAGCGCCGCCGCCGCCAACACCCCCTGGGGGGCGCCGCCGATGCCCATGTAAATGTCGACGCCGCTTTCCGGCTGGGTGGTGGCGATGACCCCGGCCACGTCGCCGTCGCGGATCAGCATGATCCGCGCCCCGGCGTCGCGCGTCTTGGCGATCAGGTCCGTGTGCCGCGGCCGGTCGAGGATACAGACCACCAGATCGCCCACGTCGACACCCTTGGCGCGGGCCAGTTCCCTGAGGTTCTTCGCCGGCTCTTCTTCCAGATCGACCACGTCCTCGGGCAGGCCGCCGCCGATGGCGATCTTTTCCATGTAGACGTCGGGAATATTGAGGAATCCGCCGCCCTCGGCAATGGCGATGACCGACAGCGCGTTGGGTTCGCCCTTGGCGATGATGGTCGACCCCTCCAAGGGCATCGCGGCCACGTCCACCCGGGGGCCGTCGCCGGTGCCCACCGTCTCGCCCACGTACAGTTTCGGGGAGTCGCCCTCCCCGCCCTCGCCGATGCGGATGGTGCCGGTGATGGCGAGCATCGTGAGCGCGTCATGCATGGCGTCGACCGCCGCCCGGTCCGCCGCCCGGTCGTCCCCGCGCCCCATCAGGCGCGACGCCGCGAGGGCCGCGGCCTCGGTCACGCGGACGGCTTCCAGGGCAAGATTCCGCCCGGCGGTGGAGATCTTGGGCATGGCCTGTTTCCTCCCTCCCAGGAGCGCTTCCCGCGCCCGCCTAAAAGGATTCGATGCGGATCATGCGCGGCGCCTCGACCACGGCCTCCAGCGCCCCGATCTCCCGCAGCGCCCCCTGCATCGCCGCCTCTTCGGTCTCGTGGATGGTCATCACCACCGGCACCGCCTCGCCGGGGGCGCGGCCGCGCTGCAGCACGGACTCCATGGACACGTCGTGGTCGCGCAGGGCCGCCGCCACGTCGGCGAACACGCCGGGCCGGTCGAGGACCATGAGCCGGATATAATAGGCGCCCCGGTGGCGTTCCATGGGCACCGCCGGAAGGCGTTTCAGGTCCTTGGCCGGAACCGCGAACGTGGGCACGTTGCGCCGGCGCGCGATGTCCACCAGGTCCGCCACCACCGCCGAAGCCGTCGGCCCGGCGCCCGAGCCCCGGCCTTCCTGCATGATGGTGTCGACGAAGTCGCCGTCGGCGACGACGGCGTTGAAAACCCCCTCCACATGGGCGATGGGCGCCGACAAGGGCACCATGCACGGATGCACCCGCTGCTCCACCCCTTCGCCGGTAACACCGGCGATGCCCAGGAGCTTGATGTGGTATCCCAATTCCTCGGCGAACCGGATATCCATCAGCGTGACGTGGCGGATGCCCTCGATATGAACGGCGGCGAAATTGATCTCGCAGCCAAAGGCGAGGCTGGCCAGGATGGCCAGCTTGTGGGCGGTGTCGACCCCGTCCACGTCGAGGCTGGGGTCGGCCTCGGCGTAACCGAGCGCCCTGGCTTCGGCGAGCACTTCGGCGAACTCGCGGCCGCTTTCACGCATGGCGGTGAGGATAAAATTGCAGGTGCCGTTGAGGATGCCGTAAACGCGGCTCAGGCTATTGGCGGCGAGCCCCTCGCACAACGTCTTGACGATGGGGATGCCGCCGGCCACCGCGGCCTCGTAGGCGAGGGTGACGCCGGCCGCTTCGGCGCTGTGCGCGAGCGCCGTGCCGTGATGGGCGATCAGCGCCTTGTTGGCGGTGACCACGTGCTTGGCATTGGCGATGGCGGCCTCGCACAGCTCCTTGGCGATACCGTCCTCGCCGCCGATCAATTCCACCACCACGTCCACGTCGGCGTCGGCGGCCATGGCCAGCGGGTCGTCGAACCAGCGGATCCCGTCCACGGGAACGCCGCGGTCCTTTTCACGGTCCCGCGCCGAAACGGCGCTGACCACGATTGCCCGGCCGCAGCGGTGCTCGAGCAGCGCCGCATGCTTGCGCAACAGCTTGAGGGTCCCGCCGCCGACCGTGCCGAGGCCGGCAACGGCGATCTTGAGAGGTTGGTTCATCGACGCCTTTGATCGGGGGACGTGTTTTAAAGAACCGCCGCCCGTTTTCTCTCCGTGTCCCCGATAGCCTTGTCGTAGCCGGTGAGAAACGCCTTGATGGTGCGGATGGCCTGGCGGATGCGTTGGCGGTTCTCCACCAGCGCGAAGCGCACGTGGCCGTCCCCGTTTTCACCGAAACCGATACCCGGCGAAACCGCGACCTTGGCCTCGCGCAGCAAAAGCTTGGAGAACTCCAGGGAACCCAGGTGCCGGAAGGCCGGGGGTATGGGCGCCCAGGCGAACATGGTGGCGAGCGGCTCCGGCACCTCCCAGCCGGCCGCCGCCAGCCCTTGGATCAGCACGTCGCGGCGTTCCCGGTAGCGGTTTCGAATCTCGACCACGCAGTCCTGGGGACCGTTGAGGGCGGTCGCGGCGGCCACCTGCACCGGCGTGAACGCGCCGTAGTCCAGATAGGATTTGATGCGCGCCAGCGCCTCGATCAGCCTCTTGTTGCCGGTGGCGAAGCCGATGCGCCAGCCGGGCATGGAATAGGTCTTGGACATCGAGGTGAACTCCACGGCGATGTCCCTGGCCCCCGGAACCTGCAGGATCGACGGCGGCGGCCGGTCGTCGAAATAGATTTCGGCATAGGCCAGGTCGGAAAAGATATAGATCCCGTGCACACGGCAGAAATCCACGATCTGGCCGTAGAAGTCCAGATCCATCACCTCGCCGGTGGGGTTGTTGGGGTAGTTCAGCACCAATGCCGTCGGCCTGGGCACGCTGTGATTCACCGCGCGCTCCAGCGCCGCCAGGAAACTGCCATCCGGGGTGACCGGAATGTTACGCACCGCGGCTTCGGCGATGATGAACCCGAACTGGTGGATCGGGTAAGAGGGATTGGGCACCAGGATCACGTCGCCGGGGCTGGTCACCGCCGAGGCCAGATTGGCCAGCCCTTCCTTGGAGCCGAGGGTGACGATGGTTTCGGTCTCGGCATTTACGTGAACGCCGAAGCGGCGCTCGTAATACCCGGCGATGGCCTTGCGCAGGCCCGGAATTCCGCGCGAGTTGGAGTAGCGGTGGGTGCGCGGGTCCTGCGCCGTCTCGATCAGTTTGTCGACGATATGGGGCGGCGTCGGGCAATCGGGGTTGCCCATGCCGAAGTCTATGATGTCCTCGCCGGCGGCGCGGGCGCGCGCCTTCATGGCGTTGACCTCGGCGAACACGTAGGGCGGCAGCCTTCGTATGCGGTGGAATTCCTGTTCCATGACCTTCACGCGCCAAATGGGGGACGCCGGCAGGCGCCCCCGATTCTGGACCGCCGGACCGCTCAGCGTTCGAAGTAAATCTCGGCCCGGCGGTTGCCCGCCTCGCCCGAGGGCATGATTTCGTAGTAGATG
>JACZWD010000001.1 GCA_022572335.1 Pseudomonadota bacterium | reverse complement strand
ACAACGTGTCGATGGAGGTGACGCTGATCGCGCCGATCGCCATGGACGCGGGTCTGCGCTTCGCCATCCGCGAGGGCGGCCGCACCGTGGGTGCCGGCGTCGTCGCCTCGATTATCGAATAGGGCCGGCGCAACCGGGTTGGAGCCGGGCGGTCCACCGGCTCGCCGGGACGGCGACTTTTGAAGGCGGGGCAGGCGCGACCCCGTCCCCGGCGTCCTCTTCCCGATCATGCGGGCCCGGGAAGAGGGTGTGGAACGGTGCGTTTAGGAGTGTAGCTCAATTGGCTAGAGCACCGGTCTCCAAAACCGGGGGTTGGGGGTTCGAGTCCCTCCACTCCTGCCAATGCTTCTCCCGCCGCGCAGGGTCCGATTGACGGTTTGGTATCATGGCGAAAATCAGTCCGGCACAGTTCGCTCACGAGGTGCGGCAGGAAGCGGCCAAGGTCACGTGGCCGCCGCGCAAGGAAACGGGCGTTTCCACCGGCATGGTGTTTCTGATGGTGATCCTTGCGGCGCTGTTCTTCTTCCTGGTGGACCAGATTCTGGCCAAGGGCGTGCAAATCATTCTCGGACTGGGAGGCTGACGTCGATGGCGCTGCAGTGGTACGTCGTCCACGTGTATTCCGGGTTCGAGAAAAAAGTCGCCCAGTCCATCGAGGAGCAGGCCAAACAGGCGGGCATGACCGACGTCATGGAGCGCGTCCTGGTCCCCATCGAGGAAGTGGTTGAAATCCGCCGCGGCAGCAAGGTCAAAGCCGAGCGAAAGTTCTTCCCGGGCTATGTGCTGGTCAACATGGAAATGACGGACGAGACCTGGCACCTGGTGAAGAACACCCCCAAGGTGACCGGATTCCTCGGCGGCCGCGGCCGGCCGACGCCCATTTCCGAGGCCGAGGCCGACCGCATCATGCGCCAGGTGCAAGAAGGTATCGAGAGGCCCAAGCCGGCGATCACCTTCGAGATCGGCGAGCAGGTTCGGGTCTGCGACGGGCCGTTTAACTCCTTTAACGGCTTCGTCGAGGACGTGGACGAAGAACGCGCCCGGGTCAAGGTGGCGGTGTCCATTTTCGGGCGCGCGACACCGGTGGAACTGGAGTATTCCCAGGTCGAGAAACTCTGACGGCGGGCCCCGGCCGACCCGGCGCAACGGCCGTGGGACGGCGGCGATGACCGCACCGCGGGCTTAAGTGTTCTGGAGGGAACAATGGCGAAGAAGGCGACAAAAAGATTTGCCGCTTACATCAGGCTGCAGGTGCCGGCGGGGCAGGCGAACCCGTCGCCGCCCATTGGCCCGGCCCTTGGCCAGGCAGGCCTGAACATCATGGAGTTCTGCAAGGCGTTCAACGCCGAGACCGATAAGTTGGAGCCGGGCATGCCCATCCCGGTGGTCATCACGTCTTATGCGGACCGTACGTTTACCTTCGTCACCAAGACTCCGCCGGCCAGCTACTACCTGAAGAAGGCGGCCGGGCTTCCCAAGGCCGCGCAGGAGCCGGGAAAGGAAACCGTCGGCAGGGTGACGATGAAACAGATTCGCCAGATCGCGGAGAAGAAAATGGTGGATCTGAACACCACCGACATGGACGCCGCGTGCCGCATGATCGCCGGGTCCGCGCGGTCCATGGGCATCGAAGTGGTGTCGTAAGATCATGGCACGGAGAGGAAAGCGCCTGACCGCGGCCCGCGAGCGCATCGAGCGCGACAGTGCCTACGATCTGGCCGCAGCGGTCGATTTGATCAAGGGTAACGCCACCGCCAAGTTCGACGAGACCATCGAGATCGCGATCAATCTTGGCGTCGATCCGCGTCACGCGGATCAGATGGTGCGGGGTGTCGTGGCGTTGCCCCATGGCACCGGCAAGGCCTTGCGGGTGGCCGTCTTTGCCAAGGGCGACAAGGCGAAGGAGGCGGAGGCCGCGGGGGCCGACCTGGTCGGTGCCGAAGACCTGGCGGAACGCATAACCAAGGGTGAGATTCCCTTCGACCGATGCATCGCGACGCCGGACATGATGGCGGTGGTCGGGCGCCTGGGCAAGATCCTCGGGCCCAGGGGCCTCATGCCCAACCCCAAGTTGGGCACGGTGACCCCCGACGTCACGGCGGCGGTCAAGGCGGCCAAGGCCGGCCAGATCGAGTTTCGCGTCGAAAAGGCGGGCATCGTGCACGCCGGCGTCGGCAAGGCCAGCTTCACGGCCGAGGCCTTGTCCGAGAACATCAGGGCGTTCGTCGACGCCATCAACAAGGCCAAGCCGAGCGGCGTCAAGGGGACGTACCTCAAGCGGGTGAGCTTGAGTTCGACCATGGGCCCCGGCTTGAAATTGAACGTTGCCAGCCTGGCCGGCTGAGGCGGGCCGGGTTGTGTCGGGTTGCGGTTTCCGATCGCCAGGATCGGGAACGGCATAGGGGATGACAGGTGTCGTCCCCGACCTGTCCAAGACTGTAGGTGCCGCCCGGGGAGGCATGTCCTCCGATGGCGGCTTAAAGGGCGCTCCCGCCTGCACAGACAGTGCTGAGAACCGTTTTTGGGCGTTTCCGTGCAAGTCGACGCAAGGCGCCCGCCGACGGCTTGAACTGCCGCACTGGACAGGCGAACCGGCCCCTCGGGAGCCCGGGGGGCCGCAGGTGCAACCGCTTCGGAACCGGCCCTCGCGGGGGCGGACCGGGGCAGAAAACCGGAGACGATGAGTGGACCGATCACAAAAAGAAGAGATGGTCGCTTCGTTGCATCGGGTGTTCGAGGAGGCGGCCATCGTCGTCGTCACCCATTACTCGGGGTTGACGGTGAAAGATATGGGCGATCTCCGCGACCGGATGCGCGCCGAGGGGGCCAGCTTCAAGGTGACCAAGAATCGGCTCACCCGTCGTGCCCTTGAAGGCACGAAATTCCAGGACCTGCACGACCTGTTCACCGGGCCGACCGCGATCGCCTATTCCGAGAACCCGGTGTCGGCCGCCAAGGTGGCTGTGAATTTCGCCAAGGACAATGACAATCTGGTGGTCCTGGGCGGTGCGTTTGGCGCGGAACGGCTCGACGTCGATCGTATCGAGGCCCTGGCCGCTTTGCCGTCGTTGGACGAGCTCAGGGCCACATTCGTCGCTCTGATCAGCACGCCCGCGACCCGGATCGTCTGTGTGCTGCAGGCGCCGGCCGGCCAGATCGCCCGCGTGCTGGGTGCCTATGCCGAGCAGGGGAAAACCGCGTGACGTCCCGATTCCGGGACATGGACAGTTCAAGCCCAAGGAGAGAGACAACATGGCTAACCTGGAGAAAATCGCCGAAGACCTGTCGAGCCTGAGCGTCATCGAGGCGGCCGAGCTGAGCAAGATGCTGGAAGAGAAGTGGGGCGTTTCGGCCGCCGCGCCGGTGGCCGTGGCGGCGCCCGGTGCCGCGGCCGGCGAGGCGCCGGCCGAGAAGAACGAGTTCGACATCATCCTCGTGTCCTTTGGCGAGAAAAAGATCAACGTCATCAAGGAAGTCCGGGCCATTACCACCCTCGGGCTGAAGGAAGCCAAGGACCTGGTGGAATCGGCACCGAAGGAAATCAAGGAAGGCGTCAAGAAGGATGAGGCCGAGGAGATCAAGAAAAAGCTGGAAGATGCCGGCGCCACGGTCGAGCTCAGATAGGGTGCCCGGTTTGGTGTTCGGGTGGCGCGTGGCGCTTGACGGCTTCGGACTGGGCGGAGGCGCGCCCCGGCGGGGTTTCCCGGCCCGGTGCCGGTGCCCGCAGTCCTTGCAATCGCTGGTCCTAGGCTCCGGCCGCCGCCGGGCCGGGCCGATACCGAAATCCCGAATCGTGGGGACGTTTAATGGATAATTCCTTTACCGGCCGCAAACGTGTTCGCAAGCAATACGGCCATATCGCCACGGCCGTGCCCTTGCCTAATCTCATCGAGGTGCAGAGGGTGTCCTACGTCCAGTTCCTGCAACGGTACGTGCCGGCCGAAAAGCGGACCAGCACGGGCCTGCAGGAGGTCTTCAGATCGGTCTTTCCGATCAAGGACTTCTCCGAGCGGGGAACCCTGGAGTTCGTCGCCTACGAGTTCGAGCAACCCAAGTACGACGTGGAGGAATGCCAGCAGCGCGGCATGACCTATGCGGCGCCGCTCAGGGTCAAGCTGCGCCTGTTGGTGTGGGATATCGACGACGAGACCGGATCCCGTTCCATCCGCGACATCAAGGAGCAGGACGTCTACATGGGCGATATGCCGTTGATGACGGACAACGGCACCTTCGTCATCAACGGCACCGAGCGGGTGATCGTCTCGCAGATGCACCGCTCGCCGGGCGTGTTCTTCGACCATGACAAGGGCAAGACCCATTCGTCGGGCAAGTTTCTCTTCGCGGCCCGCATCATTCCCTACCGGGGGTCGTGGCTGGACTTCGAGTTCGACGCCAAGGACCTGGTCTACGTGCGCATCGACCGCCGGCGCAAGCTGCCGGTGACGACGCTCTTGATGGCCCTGGACAGCGACGAGACGGAAGCCCTGCGCGCCAAGCGCGCGGTCGAGGGCAAGACCCTCGAGGCCGACGAGGCGAGTGGAATGTCGCCCGAAAGCATTCTCGATTACTTTTACGGCAAAGTGGTCTTCATGCGCACCAAGAAGGGCTGGAAAACCAAGTTCACGCCCGATCGCATGCTCGGCACCAAGCTGATTCTCGACATGCGCGACGCCAAGAGCGGCAGGATCGTGGCGGAAGCGGGGACCAAGATGACGCAACGGGTCCTGCAGACGCTGAAGAAAAAGGGGCTGAAGGAACAGCTTGTCCAGGAC
The DNA here is from genome assembly GCA_022572335.1 of Pseudomonadota bacterium. Lineage (GTDB taxonomy): Bacteria > Pseudomonadota > Alphaproteobacteria > Rhodospirillales > 2-02-FULL-58-16 > JACZQZ01. Next base: position 36,456 of record JACZWD010000001.1, on the reverse strand, counting down.
GAGGATCTGATCGGCCGCTACATCGCGAACGATCTCATCGACGAGAAAACCGGCGAGATATTCGCCGAAGCCGGCAACGAAATCACCGAGACCCTCCTGAGGACGCTGGAAGAGGCCGGCGTGACGGAATTCGTCACCCTTGCCATCGACCACATCAACGTCGGGCCGTACATCCGCAGCACGCTTGCCGCGGACAAGAACTCCACACAGGACGAGGCGCTCACCGACATCTACAGGGTCATGCGCCCGGGTGAGCCGCCGACCCGGGACACGGCGGAGACCTTGTTCCACGGCATGTTCTTCGATTCCGACCGGTACGACCTTTCCGCCGTCGGCCGGGTCAAGATGAACGCCCGTCTCGGCTTCGAGACCGAGGACTCCCTGCGCGTGCTGCGCAAGGAAGACATTTTCAACGTGGTCAAGGTCCTGGTCGAGCTCAAGGACGGCCGGGGCGAGATCGACGACATCGATCACCTGGGCAACCGCCGGGTGCGTTCCGTCGGCGAGCTCATGGAGAACCAGTACCGGATCGGCCTCTTGCGCATGGAGCGGGCCATCCGCGAGCGCATGAGCTCGGTGGACATCGACACGGTCATGCCCCAGGACCTGATCAACGCCAAGCCGGCGGCGGCGGCGGTGCGGGAATTCTTCGGCTCGTCGCAGCTCAGCCAGTTCATGGACCAGACCAACCCCCTGTCCGAGATCACGCACAAGCGGCGCCTGTCCGCCCTCGGCCCGGGCGGGTTGACCCGGGAACGGGCCGGCTTCGAGGTGCGCGACGTGCATCCCACCCATTACGGCCGTATCTGCCCCATCGAGACCCCGGAAGGCCCGAACATCGGCCTGATCAACTCTCTGGCCACATACGCGCGGGTGAATAAGTACGGTTTCATCGAAACCCCGTACCGCAAGGTGGAAAAGGGGCGCGTCGGCAAGGAGGTGATCTATCTGTCGGCCATGGAGGAAGGCCGCTACACCATCGCCCAGGCCAACGCGGAACTCGATGACAAAGGGCGCATTGTTTCCGATCTCGTGAGCTGCCGCAGCGGCGGCGACTTCATTATGGCCCGGCCCGCGGACATCGACTACATCGACGTCTCGCCGAAACAGCTGGTCTCGGTGGCCGCGGCCCTGATTCCGTTCCTCGAAAACGACGACGCCAACCGGGCGCTCATGGGCTCCAACATGCAGCGCCAGGCGGTGCCCCTGATCAAAACCGAGGCGCCGCTGGTGGGGACGGGCATGGAATCCGTTGTCGCCCGCGATTCGGGCGCCACCATCGTCGCCCGGCGTTCCGGCGTGGTGGACCAGGTGGACGCCACGCGCATCGTCATCCGCGCCACCGAGGAGACGTCCCACTCGGCGACCGGGGTCGACATTTACAACCTTTTGAAGTTCCAGCGCTCGAACCAGAACACCCACCTTCACCAGCGGCCGCTGGTCAAGGTGGGTGACCGGGTGGAGGCCGGGGACACCATCGCCGACGGGCCGGCCACGGACCTGGGCGAGCTGGCGCTGGGGCGCAACGTGTTGGTGGCGTTCATGCCCTGGCAGGGCTACAACTTCGAGGACTCTATCCTGATCTCCGAGCGCATCGTCCGCGACGACGTCTTCACCTCCATCCACATCGAGGAGTTCGAGGTGATGGCCCGCGACACCAAGCTGGGCCAGGAGGACATCACCCGCGATATCCCCAACGTCGGCGAGGAGGCGCTGAAGAACCTGGACGAGGCGGGGATCGTCTACATCGGGGCCGAGGTAAAGCCGGGCGACATCCTGGTCGGCAAGGTGACGCCGAAGGGTGAATCCCCGATGACTCCCGAGGAGAAGCTGTTGCGCGCCATCTTCGGGGAGAAGGCCTCGGACGTGCGCGATACGTCTTTGAGGTTGCCGCCGGGCGTCTCGGGCACGGTGGTCGAGGTGCGCGTGTTTTCGCGCCGTGGTGTCGACAAGGACGAGCGCGCGCTGGCCATCGAGCGGTCCGAGATCGAGCGCCTGGCCAAGGACCGCGACGACGAGCGTGCGATTCTGGAGCGCAGCTTCCACACCCGTCTGAAAGCCCTTCTCATGAACCGCAAGACGGTCGGCGGCCCCAAGGGGCTGGAGGCCGGCCTCAAGATCACCGAGGACCTATTGGCCCGCTTCACGCCGGGGCAGTGCTCCCAGATCGTGGTCACCAACGACAGGGTGATGAAAGATTTGGAGGCCCTGAAGAACCAATTCGAGGAAAGCATCGCCAAGCTGCAGGACAGGTTCGAAAACAAGGTGGATAAGCTGCAGCGGGGCGACGACCTGTCCCCGGGCGTGATGAAGATGGTGAAGGTCTTCGTGGCGGTGAAGCGCAAGCTCCAGCCCGGCGACAAGATGGCCGGCCGCCACGGCAACAAGGGCGTGATTTCGAAGATCGTGCCCATTGAGGACATGCCCTACCTGGAGGACGGCACCCCCGTCGACGTCGTGCTCAACCCCTTGGGCGTGCCCTCGCGCATGAACGTGGGGCAGATCCTGGAGACCCACCTGGGCTGGGCCTGCAGCGGCCTTGGGCGTCAGGTGGGTGAGCTCCTGGACGCCGTGTGCGCCGGCGAGGACATCAAAAAGCTGAAGAGCGGGCTCAAGAGCATATACGGCAACAAGGAGTACAAGGAGAGCATACAGCCCCTGGGCGATGCGGAGCTCCTGGAGCTGGCCGGCAATATCCGTAACGGCATCCCCATCGCCACGCCGGTCTTCGACGGCGCCCACGAGGGCGACATCGTGGAGATGCTGGAACAGGCCGGCTACGACGCGTCGGGCCAGGTCACCCTGATCGACGGCCGTTCGGGCGAGGTGTTCCACCGCCCGGTCACGGTGGGCTACATTTACATGCTCAAACTCCATCACCTGGTGGATGACAAGATCCACGCCCGCTCCATCGGCCCCTACAGCCTGGTGACCCAGCAGCCCCTGGGCGGCAAGGCCCAGTTCGGCGGCCAACGCTTTGGCGAGATGGAGGTGTGGGCCCTGGAGGCGTACGGCGCCGCCTATACCCTGCAGGAGATGCTGACGGTCAAGTCCGACGACGTCTCCGGCCGCGCCAAGGTGTACGAGGCGATCGTGCGCGGCGACGCCACCTTCGAGGCGGGGGTCCCCGAATCCTTCAACGTGCTGGTCAAGGAGCTGCATTCCCTTGGCCTGAACGTTGAGTTGAACTAACCGGACGACCGAGCGGTTTTCGGCGGTCGAGGAGAGTAATCTATGAACGAGTTGATGAAGGTTTTCGGAGCGGTCAGCGGCACCCAGCGCTTTGACCAGATTCAGATCTCCATCGCCAGTCCCGAACGAATCCGGTCCTGGTCCTTCGGCGAGATCAAGAAACCCGAGACCATCAACTACCGGACATTCAAGCCCGAGCGCGACGGCCTGTTCTGCGCCCGCATCTTCGGTCCGACGAAGGACTACGAGTGCCTGTGCGGCAAATACAAGCGCATGAAGTACAAGGGCATCACGTGCGAGAAATGCGGCGTGGAAGTGACCCTGCAAAAGGTCCGGCGCGAACGCATGGGGCACATCGAACTGGCCTCGCCGGTGGCGCACATCTGGTTCATGAAATCGCTGCCCTCTCGCATCGGCCTGTTGGTGGACATGACGCTCAAGGACCTGGAGCGGGTACTCTATTTCGAGAACTACGTGGTCATCGAACCGGGGCTGACGCCGCTGAAATTGCACGAACTTCTGCACGAGGACCAGTATCAGAATGCGGTCGATGAGTTCGGGGAAGACACGTTTTCGGTCGGCATAGGCGCCGAGGCCATCCGCAAAATGCTCGAGGATATCGACCTCGAGGAGGAATGCGAAAACCTGCGCACGGAGCTCAAGGAAACCAATTCCGAGGCCAAGCGCAAGAAGCTGGTCAAAAGGTTCAAGCTGATCGAGGCCTTCGTCGAATCGGGCGCCCGGCCCGAATGGATGATCCTCGAAGTGGTTCCGGTCATCCCGCCGGAACTGCGCCCCTTGGTGCCGCTCGACGGCGGCCGCTTCGCCACGTCGGACCTGAACGACCTGTACCGGCGTGTCATCAACCGCAACAACCGGCTGAAAAGGCTGATCGAGTTGCACGCGCCCGAGATCATCGTGCGCAACGAGAAGCGCATGCTCCAGGAATCGGTGGACGCCCTCTTTGACAATGGCCGCCGCGGCCGCGCCATCACCGGCGCCAACAAGCGGCCGTTGAAATCGCTCTCCGATATGCTCAAGGGCAAACAGGGCCGCTTCCGCCAGAACCTCCTGGGCAAGCGGGTGGACTACTCGGGCCGCTCGGTCATCGTGGTGGGACCGGAACTCAAGCTCCACCAATGCGGCCTGCCCAAGAAGATGGCGCTGGAGCTGTTCAAGCCGTTTATCTACTCCAAGCTGGAGCTCTACGGCATGGCCACCACGATCAAGGCGGCCAAGCGCATGTTGGAAAAGGAACGGCCCGAGGTCTGGGACATCCTGGAAGAGGTCATCCGCGAGCACCCGGTGATGCTCAACCGGGCGCCGACCTTGCACCGCCTGGGGATTCAGGCCTTCGAGCCGATCCTCATCGAGGGCAAGGCGATCCAACTGCACCCCTTGGTCTGCGCCGCCTTCAACGCCGACTTCGACGGCGACCAGATGGCCGTGCACGTGCCCCTGTCCCTTGAGGCCCAGCTGGAGACGCGGGTGCTGATGATGTCCACCAACAACATCCTCAGCCCGGCCAACGGCAAGCCCGTCATCGTGCCCTCCCAGGACATCGTTCTCGGTCTCTATTACCTCACCATGGAGCAAGACGGCGAGCCCGGCGAGGGCATGGTCTTTACCGATGTGGGCGAGATCGAGCAGGCCCTGGAAGCCGGGGCGGTCTCCTTGCACGCCAAGGTCGAGGCGCGCTACCGCACCGTGGACGAAGAGGGCAAACCCCTCACCGTCCGCGTGAAAACCACGCCCGGGCGTATGTTGCTTTCGGAGATTCTGCCGCGCAATCCCAACGTTCCGTTCGATCTGATCAACTGCCTTCTGACCAAGAAGGAGGTGACCAACGTCATCGACATGGTCTATCGCCACTGCGGGCAGAAGGAGACCGTCATTTTCGCCGACCACTTCATGGGCATGGGCTTCGATTATGCCTGCCGGGCGGGTCTGTCGTTCGGCAAGGACGATCTGGTCGTGCCCCACGCCAAGGAATCCCTGGTCAGGGAGACGGAGCAGAAAGTCAAGGAGTACGAGCAGCAGTACCAGGACGGCCTGATCACCCGGGGCGAGAAGTACAACAAGGTGGTCGACGCCTGGTCCCACTGCACCGACCGGGTGGCCGAGGAGATGATGGAGGGTATCTCCGCCACGGCCCCCGGGCGGCCGGTGAATTCCGTCTACATGATGGCCCATTCCGGTGCCCGCGGCTCTGTCGCCCAGATGCGACAGTTGGCCGGCATGCGCGGCCTCATGGCCAAGCCTTCGGGCGAGATCATCGAAACCCCGATCATCTCCAACTTCAAGGAAGGCCTGAGCGTGCTCGAGTACTTCAATTCCACCCACGGGGCGCGCAAGGGCCTGGCGGACACGGCCTTGAAGACCGCCAACTCCGGGTACCTCACGCGGCGTCTGGTCGACGTGGCCCAGGACTGCATCATCGTCGAGCACGACTGCGGGACGGACCTGGGAATCACGGTCCGGACGGTGATCGAGGGGGGCGAGGAAATCTCGTCCCTGGGTGAACAGGTGCTCGGCCGCGGTGCGGCCTTGGATGTCGTCCATCCCTCCACCGGCGAGGTGTTGGTGAAGGGCGGGGAGTTGATCGAGGAGGAGTTGGTCGCTGTCATCGAGGAGGCCGATGTCGAGTCCGTGAAAATCCGTTCCGTGCTCACCTGCGAAACCCGCGGCGGCGCGTGCGCCCTCTGCTACGGCCGGGATCTGGCCCGTGGCACCTTGGTGAACGTGGGGGAGGCCGTCGGCGTCATTGCCGCCCAATCCATCGGCGAGCCGGGAACGCAGTTGACCATGCGCACCTTCCATATCGGCGGCGCCGTGCAGCGTGGCAGCGAGCAATCCAAGGTGGAAGCCGCCTGTGACGCGAAGGTGGCTCTCAAGAACACCGCGACGGTAAAGAACAGCGCCGGCGTTCACATCGTCATGAGCCGCAATTCCGAACTCACGCTGGTCGACGCCCACGGCCGCGAGCGCGCCCGCCACCGCATCCCGTACGGCGCCAAGCTTCTGGTCAAGGATAAGGCGAAGGTCAAACTGGGCGATAAGGTCGCCGAATGGGACCCGTACACCCTGCCCATCATTACGGAAAAAGAGGGCATCGCCAATTACATGGACCTGATGGAAGGCGTCTCCATGATGGAAAGGATGGACGAGGCCACCGGAATCTCCCGGAAAGTGGTGATCGACTGGAAACAGCAGCCCAAGGGCGCCGACCTCAAGCCCCGGATCACGCTCAGGAACAAGAAGGGCAAGGTGGTGACCCTGGCCAACGAAATGGAGGCGCGCTACTTCCTGCCCGTCGACGCCATCCTTTCGGTGGAGCCCGACCAGGAGGTCCATGCCGGTGACGTGCTCGCCCGTATTCCCCGCGAATCGGCCAAGACCCGCGACATCACCGGCGGCCTGCCGCGGGTGGCGGAACTGTTCGAGGCCCGCAAACCCAAGGACCACGCCATCATCAGCGAGGGCGCCGGGCGCGTCGAATTCGGCAAGGACTACAAATCCAAACGGCGCATCGTCGTGGTGCCGACGGAGGAAGGTCAAGAGCCCCACGAGTACCTGATTCCCAAGGGCAAGCACATCAGCGTCCAGGAAGGGGACTACGTGGAGGTGGGTGACGCGCTGATGGACGGCAACCCGGTGCCTCACGACATCCTCAGGGTGCTCGGCGTCGAGGCCCTGGCCACCTACCTCATCAGGGAGGTCCAGGACGTCTATCGCCTGCAAGGCGTGAAGATCAACGACAAGCACATCGAGGTCATCGTCCGCCAGATGCTGCAGAAGGTCGAGATCACCGACCCCGGCGACACCACTTTCCTTGTCGGCGAGCTGGTCGACCGCACCGAGTACGATGAGGTCAATGGCAAGGCGGAGGCCGCTGGCGGAAAGCCCGCCGGAAGCCTGCCCGTGCTCCAGGGCATCACCAAGGCCAGTCTGCAGACGAATTCTTTCATCTCCGCGGCGTCGTTCCAGGAGACCACGCGGGTGCTTACCGAGGCCGCGGTTTCGGGCAAGGTGGACCGCTTGGTCGGCCTGAAGGAAAACGTCATCGTCGGGCGCCTGATCCCGGCCGGCACCGGGGGCGAGATGAGCCGGGTGCGGATGATCGCCGCCGAGCGCGACCGTGAACTGTCGGAGATTGCGGCGCGGAAACGGGAGAAACTGGCCGCACAGGAACGGAAGGACAGGGAGGAACGGGAGAAACAGGCGGGCCTGATCGCCGAGGCGCCGCCCGAGGTATCGGCGGAGGAGGTCATGGTCAGCGAGGCCGAGTGACGGCAGGAGACCGGAACAGGGCCTCCGGCGGCTCCGTCCGACCCGGATTATTCGGCGGAAAACCGGGAAAAATCGACATGGTTTTGCTTGACGGCGTCGGGGTGCTTAACTAGTATGCGGCCCTCTCCGCAGGGGGCTGGTGGTGGGCCGTCCGGCCCAGACGCAGTCCCCTTTGCGATTAGGAAAACAAGATCGACGCCCTTCGTGGCGTCACGAATCGGCCCCCGGAAGGGCGTTTTGGTGCCTATCCGGAGGTTTTTTGCACCGGGTGCGTTGGTGCTCATGGGGATGAAACAGGCGCGATGCCGACGATTAACCAGTTGATACGGAAGCCGCGCAAGGTGCCGGTGGTGCGCAACAAGGTACCGGCGCTCGAAGCCTGTCCGCAGAAGCGCGGCGTGTGCACGCGCGTCTATACGACGACGCCCAAAAAGCCCAATTCGGCCATGCGCAAAGTGGCCCGGGTGCGGCTCACCAACGGCTTCGAGGTCACCAGCTACATCCCCGGCGAGGGCCACAATCTGCAGGAGCACTCCGTGGTCCTGATCCGGGGGGGGCGGGTCAAGGACCTGCCCGGCGTGCGCTATCACATCATCCGCGGCACCTTGGACACCCAGGGGGTCCCCGACCGCCGCCAACGCCGGTCCAAGTACGGCGCCAAGCGCCCCAAATAAGGGTTATCGACAGATGTCACGTCGCCACGCCGCGGAAAAACGCGAGGTTCTGCCCGATCCCAAGTTCGGGGACGTGGTGCTGACCAAGTTCACCAACTCCCTGATGTTGAAGGGCAAGAAGTCGGTGGCCGAGAGGATCGTCTATGACGCCTTCGACATCATGGAAAAGAAGACCGGCCAGGATCCCTTGAAAATGTTTCACGAAGCCATCGACAACGTGAGGCCGGCGGTCGAGGTGCGTTCGCGCCGCGTCGGCGGCGCCACCTACCAGGTCCCCATCGAAGTGCGCCACGATCGCCGCCAGGCCCTGGCCATCCGCTGGATCGTCGAGTTGGCCCGCAAGCGCTCGGAGAACACGATGACCAAGCGCTTGTCCGGGGAACTGATGGATGCCGCCAACAACCGGGGCGCGGCGGTCAAGAAACGCGAAGACACACACCGTATGGCGGAGGCCAACAAGGCCTTCTCCCACTACCGCTGGTAGTACAGGCGGACGGTTCGGACCATGGCTCGCACCACGCCACTTGAGCGCTACCGCAACATCGGCATCATGGCTCACATCGATGCCGGCAAGACGACGACCACCGAGCGCATCCTCTATTACACCGGCCGCTCCTATAAGATCGGCGAGGTCCATGACGGCAACGCGACCATGGACTGGATGGAGCAGGAGCAGGAACGGGGCATCACCATTACGTCGGCCGCGACGACCTGTTTCTGGAACGATCACCGCATCAACATCATCGACACCCCGGGGCACGTGGACTTCACCATCGAAGTGGAGCGCAGCCTGCGGGTCCTGGACGGGGCGGTGGCCGTTTTCGACAGCGTGGCCGGCGTCGAGCCCCAGTCGGAAACCGTGTGGCGCCAAGCCGACCGGTACGACGTGCCCAGGGTTTGTTTCGTCAACAAGATGGACCGCGTCGGCGCCGACTACTTCCGCTGCGTGGACATGATCGAAGACCGGCTGGGCGCCAAACCCCTGGTTATCCAGCTTCCCATCGGCTCCGAAAACGATTTCGCCGGCGTCGTCGATCTCATCGCCAGGGAGGCCGTGACCTGGAAGGATGAGACCCTGGGCGCCGAATTCGACCGGAGCGCGATTCCGGACGATCTCGCGGAACAGGCGGCGGCGTACCGCGAGACGCTGGTCGAGTTGGCGATCGAGCAGGACGACGCGGCCATGGAGGCCTATCTGGAAGACGGAAAGATCGATGTGGCGACCCTTAAAAAGTGCGTGCGCAGGGGCACCGTCTCCGGCGCTTTCGTGCCCGTGCTGTGCGGCGCCGCCTTCAAGAACAAGGGCGTGCAGACGCTCCTGGACGCCGTGGTCGATTTCCTGCCCGCGCCCACCGACGTGCCCTCGATCAAAGGCGTGAAGGTCGGCTCGGACGAGGTGATCGAGCGCCACAACTCGGACGATGAGCCGTTCTCGGCGCTGGCGTTCAAGATCATGAGCGACCCGTTCGTCGGCTCGCTCACCTTCGTTCGCATCTACTCCGGCGTCGTCACCAGCGGCGGGCAGATTCTAAACGCGGTCAAGAACAAGCGCGAGCGCATAGGCCGCATGCTGCTGATGCACGCCAATGCCCGCGAGGAACTGACCGAGGCCCGCGCCGGGGACATCGTGGCCCTGGCGGGGCTGAAAGACACCACCACCGGGGATACGCTTTGCGATCCCAGAAACCCGGTCGTGTTGGAGCGCATGGAATTCCCGGAACCCGTCATCGAGGTCGCCGTCGAGCCCAAGACCAAGGTCGATCAAGAGAAGATGGGCGTGGCGCTGGCCCGCCTGGCCGCCGAGGACCCTTCGTTTCGCGTTTCCTTGGACGCGGAGAGCGGTCAGACGGTGATCAAGGGCATGGGCGAGCTCCATCTGGAGATTCTGATCGACCGCATGCGGCGCGAGTTCAATGTGGAGGCCAGCGTGGGCCCCCCCCAGGTGGCCTACCGGGAAACCATTTCCCGGGTCAACGACGTGGACTATATCCACAAGAAACAAACCGGCGGCGCCGGCCAGTTCGCGCGGGTGAAAATCCGTTTCGAGCCCCTTCCCTCCGGATCCGGGTACCAGTTCCAAAGCAAGGTGACGGGCGGCAGCGTGCCGAGGGAGTTCATACCGAGCGTGGAGAAAGGGTTGAGACAGGCCTGTGAAACCGGCGTCTTGTCCGGATTTCCGGTCACCGATTTCAAGGCGACCCTCCTGGATGGCGATTCCCACGACGTGGACTCCAGCGCGCTGGCCTTCGAAATCGCCGCCCGCGCCGCCTTCCGCGAGGGCATGGTGAACGCGGCGCCGAAAATGTTGGAGCCCATCATGCGCGTCGAGGTGGTGACACCGGAAGAATACATGGGCGACATCATCGGCAATCTGAACGGCCGGCGTGGTCAGGTCAGCGACATGAGTCAGCGCGCCAACGCGCGGGTGATCACCGCGTTCGTGCCGCTCGCCACCATGTTCGGCTACGTCAGCTCGCTGCGCTCCGCGAGCCAGGGACGGGGCCAGTTCACCATGCACTTCGATCACTACGCGGAGGTTCCCCAGCAGGTGTCCGAGGAAGTCCGGACCAAGCTGGCCGGGTGAGGAACAGGGAAAAAAAGGGTAGGCGGACATGGCGAAGGCGAAATTCGAGCGGACGAAGCCGCACTGCAACGTTGGCACGATCGGCCACGTTGACCACGGCAAGACGACGTTGACGTCGGCGATCACGAAGATCCTGGCGGAGACGGGTGGGGCTGAGTTCACGCCGTTTGACGAGATTGACAAGGCGCCGGAGGAGCGGGCGCGGGGGATCACGATTGCCACGGCGCACGTCGAGTACTCGACGGAGAAGCGCCATTACGCGCACGTGGACTGTCCGGGTCATGCGGACTACGTGAAGAACATGATCACGGGCGCGGCGCAGATGGACGGGGCGATATTGGTGGTTTCGGCGGCGGACGGCCCGATGCCGCAGACCCGCGAGCACATACTTCTGGCGCGCCAGGTTGGTGTTCCGGCGATGGTCGTTTACCTGAACAAGGTTGACCAGGTTGACGACGCGGAGCTTCTGGAGCTGGTCGAGCTTGAGCTTCGGGACTTGTTGAGCAGCTATGATTTTCCGGGGGACGACATTCCGATCATCAAGGGCTCGGCGCTGGCGGCGCTGGAGGGCGGCGACGAAGAGACGGGCCGGAAGTCGATCATCGCGCTGTTGGCGGCGGTGGACGACTACATTCCGCAGCCGGACCGGGCCAAGGACAAGCCGTTCCTGATGCCGATCGAGGACGTTTTCTCGATCTCGGGCCGGGGCACGGTGGTGACGGGGCGTGTCGAGCGCGGTGTGATCAAGGTTGGCGAGGAGGTGGAGATCGTCGGCATCCGGGAGACGACGAAGACGGTGTGCACGGGCGTAGAGATGTTCCGCAAGTTGCTCGACTACGGCGAGGCGGGGGACAACATCGGCGTCCTGCTGCGCGGCACCAAGCGCGAAGACGTCGAGCGCGGTCAGGTGCTGGCGGCGCCGGGCTCGATCACGCCGCACACCAAGTTCACGTGCGAGGCCTACATCCTGACCAAGGACGAGGGCGGGCGTCACACGCCGTTTTTCGGCAACTACCGTCCGCAGTTTTACTTCCGTACGACGGACGTGACGGGGACGGTGACGTTGCCGGAGGGCACGGAGATGGTGATGCCGGGGGACAACGTGTCGATGGAGGTGACGCTGATCGCGCCGATCGCCATGGACGCGGGTCTGCGCTTCGCCATCCGCGAGGGCGGCCGCACCGTGGGTGCCGGCGTCGTCGCCTCGATTATCGAATAGGGCCGCGAAGGTACGCCAGGGGTTGACGGGACCGAACATGGAAAACCAGAACATACGCATCCGGCTGAAGGCCTTTGACCACCGCGTGCTCGATCAGTCGGCCCGCGAGATCGTGAGCACCGCGCGGCGCACGGGCGCCCAGGTTCGCGGTCCCATTCCCCTGCCCACCCGGATCGAGCGGTTTACGGTGCTGCGCTCGCCGCACATCGACAAGAAATCGCGCGAGCAGTTCGAAATTCGCACCCACAAGCGGGTGCTCGACATCATCGATCCGACGCCGCAGACCGTCGACGCGCTGATGAAGCTCGATCTGGCCGCCGGCGTCGACGTGGAAATCAAGCTGTAATGCGAACCGGGTTGATAACGCGCAAACTTGGCATGAGCCGGATCTTCACCGGCGATGGCCGCCACGTGCCGGTCACGGTGCTGAAGGTGGACGCCTTGCAGGTGGTGGCCCAGCGCACCGAGGACAAGGACGGCTACAACGCCCTTCAGCTCGGCCACGGCGTGGCCAAGGTGAAGAACGTTACCAAGGCCATGCGCGGCCACTTTGCCAGGGCCAAGGTGGAGCCCAAGCGCGGCCTGACGGAGTTCCGGGTCACTCCCGACGCCCTTGTCGACGTGGGCGCCGAACTCTCGGCCGACCATTTCGTCGCCGGCCAGTTCGTCGACGTCCAGGGGACGTCCATCGGCAAGGGCTTTGCCGGCGTCATAAAGCGGCACGGCTTCTCCGGGCTGGGCGCCTCCCACGGCGTGTCCGTCAGCCACCGCAGCCATGGCTCGACCGGCCAATGCCAGGATCCGGGCAAGGTGTTCAAAGGCAAGAAAATGGCCGGCCACATGGGTGACCGGCGGGTCACCGTGCACAGTCTGGAAGTGGTGGCCACCGACGCCGGGCGGGGGATCATCATGATCAAGGGCGCGGTGCCGGGGGCCAAGGGCGGCCTTGTGCTGGTGATCGATGCGAAGAAGAAGCCGTTGCCGGACGGGGTTCCGTTCCCGGCGGCGATCCGCGGCGCCGGCGCGCCGGACGCCGATGCCGCCGGCGAGGCGGCGGCCGGGGAGACTCCCCCCGACGAGAGTCCCGCCGCCGACGGTGCCGCCGAGGAGTCGCCCGCGGGCGAGGCGGAACAGGAAGAGGCCAAGGAATAGACGCCATGCGGTGCGACGTCATCAGCCTCGAGAACAAGACGGTGGGCAAGATCGACCTGGATGAGTCGGTGTTCGGCGTGCCGGTCCGCGCCGATATCCTGACCCGCGCCGTCAACTGGCAACTCGCCAAGCGCCGCGCCGGAACCCGCAAGACCAAGACCCACGGCGAGGTCAGCGGCAGCACCCGCAAACCCTTCCGGCAGAAGGGGACCGGCCGGGCGCGGCAGGGGACGGCGCGGGCGCCCCAGCATCGCGGCGGCGGCGTGGTCTTCGGCCCGGTGGTGCGCAGCCATGCCCACGGTCTGCCCAAGAAGGTGCGCCGGCTGGCCCTCAAGACGGCGCTGTCGGCCAAGCAGGCGGACGGCAAGCTGGTGGTCCTCGACTCCGCCAAGCTCGAAAAACCGAAGACCGCGGATCTGGCGAAGCGGATGGAAAAGCTGGGCTGGACCTCCGTCCTCATCATCGACGGCGCCGAGGTGGACGGGAACTTCGCCCGCGCCGCCGCCAACATCGTCGGCCTGGACCTGCTGCCCAGCCCGGGGGCCAACGTGTACGACATCCTGCGCAGCGATACCCTGGTGTTGACCAGGGACGCGGTCGGCAAGCTTGTGGAGCGGCTGAAATGAGCGCCGCCCGGGCCAAGGCCGCCCGCCCCGGCAAGACGCGTGTGAGCAAGGAGCGCATGTACGAAATCGTCCGCGCACCCGTGGTGACGGAGAAGGCGACGCTGCTTTCGGAATTCAACCAGGTCAGCTTCCGGGTGCCGCTGGACGCCTCCAAGCCCGAGATCAAGGCGGCGATCGAGGACCTGTTCAAGGTCAAGGTCAAGGCCGTGAACACCCTGCGCCAACGGGGCAAGGTGAAAATGTTCCGCGGCCAGGTCGGCAAGCGGGTGGACACCAAGAAGGCCATCGTCACCCTGGCCGAGGGCCACTCGATCGACATCACGACGGGGGTGTAGGTAAGGCGGCCATGGCACTGAAGCAGTTCAATCCGACGACGCCGGGACGCCGCGGCCTGGTCCTCGTGGACCGCTCTGGCCTGTGGAAAGGCAAGCCCGAGAAGTCCCTGACCGAAGGCCTGCGCAAGAAGGGCGGCCGCAACAACACCGGCCGCATGACCGCGCGGCGGCGCGGCGGCGGGCACAAGCGGCGCTACCGCATCATCGACTTCAAGCGCCGGAAATTCGACATGCCGGCCACCGTCGAACGGCTGGAATACGACCCCAACCGCACCGCCTTCATCGCCCTCGTCCGCTATGAGGACGGCGAGATGGCCTACATCCTGGCACCCCAGCGCCTGCTTCCCGGGGACAAGGTCGTTGCCGCGGAGACAGCGGACATCCGGCCCGGCAATGCCATGCCCATGCAGAACATTCCCGTCGGCACCATCATTCACAACGTCGAGATGAAGGTGGGCAAGGGCGGCCAGATCGCCCGCTCCGCCGGCACCTACGTGCAGCTCATCGGCAAGGACCAGGGATACGCCCAGCTTCGTCTCAGCTCGGGGGAGCTGCGCATGGTGCGGGCCGAATGCATGGCCACGATCGGCGCCGTCTCCAACGCCGACCAGAAGAACATCAAACTGGGCAAAGCGGGCCGCAATCGTTGGCTGGGCAAGCGCCCGTCGGTGCGCGGCGTCGCCATGAACCCCATCGACCACCCCCACGGGGGCGGCGAGGGGCGAAGCTCGGGCGGCCGCCATCCGGTGACCCCGTGGGGCAAGCCGACCAAGGGCAAACGAACCCGCAGAAACAAGAAGACGGACAGGCTGATCATGCGCCGCCGTCGCAGCAAGAAGTAAAGGAGAGGCGGCGTGGCGCGTTCCGTGTGGAAAGGTCCGTTCGTCGATGGCTACCTTCTCAAGAAGGCGGAGAACGCGCGCGCCTCGGCGCGCAGCGAGATCATCAAGACATGGTCCCGGCGCTCCACCATCCTGCCCCAGTTCGTGGGCCTGACCTTCGGCGTCTACAACGGCCGCAAGTTCATCCCCGTGCTGGTGACCGAGGACATGATCGGCCACAAGCTGGGTGAGTTCTCGCCGACCCGCACGTATTTCGGCCATTCCGCCGACAAGAGGGCGAAAAGGACCTGACCATGGGCAAATCCTCCGCCCCGCGGCGACTGGCCGACAACGAAGCGATGGCGTTCGCCAAGCGCCTGCGCGTCAGCGCGCAGAAGCTCAACCTGATCGCCGGCGCCATCCGCGGCATGCCGTGCGAGTCGGCGCTGGCCGAGCTCGAGTTCTCCAGGCGGCGCATCGCCGCGGATGTGAGAAAGGTGTTGGAATCGGCCATTGCCAACGCCGAGAACAACCATCAGTTGGATGTGGACCGGCTCTACGTGGCCGAGGCTTCGGTCGGCCGCAGCCTGGTCATGAAGCGGTGGCGTCCCCGTGCCCGGGGCCGCGCCGGGCGGATCCACAAGCCGTTCAGCAATCTCAGGCTGGTGGTCCGCGAGGCCGGAGGAGGAGGAGAGCGCATAATGGGGCAAAAGGTCAATCCCATCGGGTTCCGGCTGGGGATCAACCGCACCTGGGATTCCCGGTGGTACGCCGCGGACGGCTACGCCGATCTTCTCCATGAGGATCTCAAAATCCGCGATTTCCTCCGTGAGCGCCTGGCCCAGGCCGGCGTCTCGCGCATCGTCATCGAGCGTCCCGCCAAGAAGGCCCGGATCACCATCCACACGGCCCGGCCCGGGGTGGTGATCGGCAAGAAGGGCGCCGACATCGAGAGGCTGCGCACCGATATCGGGAAGATCACGGGTTCCGAGGTGCACGTGAACATCGTCGAGATCCGCAAGCCCGAAATCGAGGCCCAGCTGGTGGCCGAGAACATCGCCCAGCAGATGGAACGGCGGGTCTCCATACGCCGCGCCATGAAGCGCTCCGTCCAGTCGGCCATGCGTCTCGGCGCGCTTGGCATCCGCATCAACTGCGGGGGCCGCCTGGGCGGCGCCGAGATCGCCCGCGCCGTTTGGTACCGCGAAGGCCGGGTGCCCCTGCACACCATGCGGGCCCACGTGGACTACGGCAGCGCCGCGGCCAAAACCACGTACGGCATCTGCGGGGTCAAGGTGTGGATTTTCAAGGGCGAGGTCATGGCCCACGACCCGATGGCCATGGACAAGCAGGCCATCGAACAGCAGCCGACGCGCTAGCGGCGGACGCGTGTGACCAGCGGAAAACAGGAATACGATGCTCAGTCCCAAACGAACCAAGTACCGCAAGGCGCACAAAGGGCGTATCCACGGTCAAGCCAAGGGCGGCACCAAGCTCAACTTCGGCGCATACGGCCTCAAGGCGACGTCCCCCGAACGGGTCACGGCGCGCCAGATCGAGGCCGCCCGGCGGGCCATAACCCGGCACATGAAACGTTCCGGGCGGGTGTGGATACGCATCTATCCGGACCTGCCGGTGACCCAGAAGCCGGCCGAGGTGCGGCAGGGAAAGGGCAAGGGATCGCCCGAATTCTGGGCCTGCCGCGTGAAGCCGGGCCGCATCATGTTCGAAGTCGACGGGGTGTCGCGGAAAATTGCCAGGCGGGCGTTCGAGCTGGGGGCCGCCAAGCTGCCGCTGCGGACGCGCTTCATCGCGCGCTGGAGCGAAGAGGAGTGAAGCCATGAAAGCGGCGGACCTGCGGGCCAAGAGCGATGACGAGCTGAAGGATCAGCTCCTCGACCTCAGGAAGGAGGCCTTCAACCTGCGCTTCCAGGCGGCGAGCGGCCAGCTGGAGAACACCGCCCGCGTGGGCCAGGTGTCCCGCGACATCGCGCGCATCAAGACCATCCGGGGCGAGCGCGGCCGGGCCGCGTCCCCGGCCGGGTCTTAAGGAAAGGGACTGAAGGCATGCCGAGGCGAGTACTGCAAGGGGTCTGCGTCAGCGACAAGCCGGACAAGACCGTGGTGGTCAGGGTGGAGCGCCGGATCATGCACCCGCTGTACAAGAAGTTCATCCGTCGCTCCAAGAAGTACGCCGCCCACGACGAAACCAACGCGGTCAAGGTGGGCGACGTGGTGAATATCCGGGAATGCCGGCCGCGGTCGAAGATCAAACATTGGGAGGTCGTGCCCGAAGGCGGCTGACCGCGCCTTGAAGGGACGGAACGAAGACCATGATCCAGGCGGAAACCAACTTGTACGTCGCCGACAACTCGGGGGCGCGCCGGGTGCAGTGTATCAAGGTGCTGGGGGGGTCCAAGCGCCGATACGCATCCGTGGGCGACGTGATCGTCGTCTCGGTCAAGGAGGCGATTCCGCGGGGACGGGTCAAGAAGGGGGAGATCGTGCGGGCGGTGATCGTGCGCACAGCCAAGGATATCCGCCGTTCCGACGGCTCGGCCATCCGCTTCGACAAGAACGCGGCGGTGCTCATCGACAAGCAGGGCGAGCCCATCGGAACCCGCATCTTCGGTCCCGTGACCCGCGAGTTGCGGGCGAAGCGGTACATGAAGATCATTTCCCTTGCCCCCGAGGTGCTGTGATGGCGGGCAGGCGGAAAGTCAGGAAGGGCGACCGGGTCATCGTGCAGACCGGCAGGGACAAGGGCAAAACGGGCGAGATTCTGCGTGTGATTACCAAGCGGGAACGGGTTGTCGTCCAGGGCGTGAATATGGTCAAGCGCCACACCCGGCCAAGCCAGACGTCGGGGGGGGGGATCGTGGAGAAAGAGGCGTCCATCCACATCTCCAACGTGGCCCACATCGATCCCAAGACCAGCCTGGCCACCCGCGTCGGCTACAAATTCCTCGAAGACGGCCGCAAGGTCCGCTATGCGAAGCGGTCCGGCGAAGTCATCGACACGTAAAACAGGTCCACGGCCCATGGCACGCTTGCACGAATACTACGAAAAAACGGTCGTACCGAAGCTGGTCAGCGAGTTCGGCTACCAGAATCCCATGCGCGTGCCGAAGCTGGAGAAGATCATCGTCAACATGGGGGTTGGCGAGGCGTCCCAGGATCGCAAGAAGATCGATAGCGCGGCCAAGGAATTGGCCCTGATCACCGGGCAACGGCCGGTGATCACCAAGGCCAAGAAGTCCATCGCCACGTTCAAACTTCGCGCCGGCATGATCGTCGGCTGCAAAGTCACCCTGCGCCGGACCCGCATGTACGAGTTCCTGGACCGCCTCATCACCGTGGCGCTGCCGCGGGTCCGTGACTTTCGCGGGCTGTCCGCCAAAAGCTTCGACGGGTGCGGCAATTTCGCCCTGGGATTGCGCGAGCAGATCATCTTTCCGGAGATCGACTACGACAAGGTGGACCAGATTCGGGGCATGGACATCGTGATCTGTACCACCGCGCCCACCGACACCGAGGCGAAGGCCTTGCTCAAGGCGTTCGACATGCCCTTCCCCGGTTAATGGGCCTCAGGAGGAAAGCCAAATGGCCAAGAAAAGCGTCATCGAAAGGAACAAGAAGCGCATGCGGCTGGTCAAGAAGTATGCCGCCAAGCGGGCCGCGCTGAAGGCGATGGCAAAGGATCCCTTGCTGTCGCCGGAAGAGCACTTCAGCGCGCGCATGAAGCTGGCCGTGCTGCCGCGCAACTCCTCGCCCGTGCGGGTGCGCCTGCGCTGCGAGATCACCGGCCGCCCGCGCGGCAATTACCGCAAGTTCCGCCTGTCGCGTATCGCGCTGCGCGAGCTTGCGTCCCGGGGCCAGATCCCGGGCATGGTCAAGTCAAGCTGGTAAGGGAGAAAACACAGTGACGATGTCCGATCCCTTGAGTGACATGCTGACCCGTATCCGCAATGGTCAGCGCGCGCGGAAAAGCAGTGTTACCGCGCCGGCGTCCAAGCTGCGCAGCGGCGTGCTCGAGGTCCTCAAACGGGAAGGGTTCATCCGGGGATATTCGCAGTACGAGCTTCGACCGGGGCTGAACGAGCTCAAGATCGAGCTCAAATATCACGAAGGCGACCCGGTCATCCGCGAGATCAACCGCGTCTCCACCCCCGGCCGCCGGGTCTATTCCAAGATCAAGGACCTGTCGCGCATGTACGACGGCCTTGGCATCTCGATTCTGTCCACGCCGCGTGGCGTGCTGTCGGATAGCGAGGCGCGCGCCGCCAACGTCGGTGGCGAAGTGCTGTGCCAGGTGTTTTAGGGCGCCGCCATGTCCCGCATCGGCAAGCATCCGGTCCCCATTCCCGACGGCGTCACGGTGGAGATCTCCGGCCGCCAGGTCACCGCTAGGGGCAAGCTCGGCGAGCTTCACGTGACGCTGATGGAAGAGGTGGAGGTGAAGCGCGACGGCGACCAGATCGTGGTCCGGCCCCGGGACGACAGCGACCGCGCCCAACAGATGTGGGGCACGGCGCGCAGCGTCGTCAACAACCTGGTCACCGGCGTCGCCGAGGGCTTCACCCGCAGCCTGGAGATCAACGGCGTCGGATACCGCGCCCGGATCGAGGGCAAGGATCTGGTGTTGCAAGTCGGATTCAGCCACGAGGTGCACTACCCGATCCCCGAAGGCATCACCGTCCAGTGCCCGGACCAGACCCATATCTCGGTCAGCGGCGCGGACAAGCAGCGCGTCGGACAGACCGCCGCCGAGATCCGCGCGTTCAGGCCGCCGGAACCCTACAAGGGCAAGGGCATCAAGTACGCCGACGAATACATACTGCGCAAGGAAGGCAAGAAGAAATAGACCATGGCGAAGACGAAGCAGCTCTTTACGCGCCGCGTGCGGCGCACCCGCGACAAGCTCAGGCGGCGGCTGGGCGACCGTTTGCGGTTGTCGGTGTTCCGCTCGTCCAAGCACATTTACGCCCAGGTCATCGACGACCGCCGTGGCGTCACGCTGGCGGCGGCGTCCAGTCTGGAAAAGTCGCTCAAGGGCAAGCTCAGCACCGGCGCCGACGTGAAGTCGGCCGCCGAAGTGGGCAAGCTGATCGCCGAGCGGGCGCTGGCCGCGGGCGTCAAGAACGTGGTCTTCGACCGCGGCGGCTACAAATTCCATGGCCGGCTCAAGGCCCTGGCCGCGGCGGCCCGTGAAGGCGGCCTTTCGTTTTAGCGAGCCGAGGAGCGCTCATTTATGGCACGACCATCCACACACTCCAGGCAGGGCAGGCAGGGGGACCGCGCGGGGCGCGAGGAAACCGACCTGCTGGACAAGCTGGTCCACATCAACCGGGTCGCCAAGGTGGTGAAGGGGGGGCGCCGGTTTTCCTTCGCCGCGCTGGTGGTGGTCGGGGACGGACGCGGGCGCGTCGGGTTCGGTACCGGCAAGGCGCGCGAGGTCCCGGAGGCCATCCGCAAGGCCACCGAACGGGCCAAGCGCACCATGATCCGCGTGCCCTTGCGCGACGGCCGCACCCTTCACCATGACATGCAGGGCCGGTACGGCGCCGGCAAGGTGGTGGTGCGCAGCGCGCCTCCGGGTACCGGCATCATCGCCGGCGGTCCCATGCGCGCGGTGTTCGAGACCATGGGGGTGCAGGACGTGGTCGCCAAGTCCCTCGGCTCCGCCAATCCTCACAACATGATCAAGGCCACTTTCAATGCCTTGATCAACATTAAGTCGCCCAGGGCCGTGGCGGCCAGGCGCGGCAAGAAGGTCAGCGAGATCGTGTCGCGCCGCAGCGGCGCCGCGGCGGAGGCGAAGGCGCAAGACCATGACCGATAAGAAGAAGGCCACGCTCAGGGTCACCCAGGTCGCAAGCCCCATCGGGCGGCGCAAGGACCAGCGGGCGACCCTGGTCGGCCTGGGGCTCAACAAGATGCGCCGGACCCGGGAGTTGGAGGACACGCCGTCCGTGCGCGGCATGATCGCCAAGGTCCAGCATCTGGTGCGCATCGAGGAAGACCATTGAGGCGCATTGGGCGTCGGGGGTGATCGAGACATGCGACTGAACGAGCTTCGTGATACGGCCGGCGCGCGCACCCGGCGCAAACGGTTGGGCCGTGGCGCCGGTTCCGGCAAGGGCGGCACGTCCGGGCGGGGCCATAAGGGCCAGAAATCGCGCAGCGGCGTTGCGCTCGGCGGGTTCGAGGGCGGCCAGATGCCGCTGTACAGGCGACTGCCCAAACGCGGGTTCCACAATCCGTTCCGCAAGACCTACGCGGAGGTCAACCTGGGCCGCCTGCAAAAGGCCATCGACGGCGGCAAGCTCGACGCCAAAAAGCCGGTCGACGAGACGGCCTTGCGGACGGCCGGTTTGATCAATAAGTCTTATGACGGCGTCAAGCTGTTGGCCAAGGGGGAAATCAAGGCCAAGCTGACCATCGAGGTGGTCGGCGCGTCGAAGACAGCCATCGCCGCGGTTGAAAAGGCCGGAGGCGCGGTGATCCTCCCCGAGGCCGCACTTGGCGCCAAGGACGAAAAGGCCGAAGGCAAGGGCAAGGCCGCCAGGAAGAAGGCCGCCAAGGAGGAGGCCGCCAAGGAGAGAGCCGCCAAGGAGAAAGCCGCCGGGGAGAAATCCGCCAAGGAGAAATCCGCCAAGGAGAAATCCGCCGGCAAGGAGAAAGCCGCCGGGGAGAAATCCGCCAAGGAGAAACACGCCCCCCCACGGCCGCCGACAAGGGCGAAAACCACAGCTGAGTGAGCGATATGGCTTCCGTAGCCGAACAAATTGCCGGTAGCATCAATTTCGGGGCGTTCTCCAAGGCCACCGAGCTGAAGAAGCGTGTCTGGTTCACGCTGCTCGCCTTGATCGTGTACCGGCTTGGCACCTACATTCCGCTGCCCGGCATCGATCCGGTGGTCCTGAAGGACATCTTCTCGCGCCAGGCGGGCGGCATCCTCGGCATGTTCGACATGTTCGCGGGGGGCGCGCTCAGCCGCATGACCATCTTTGCCCTCAACATCATGCCGTACATTTCGGCGTCCATCATCATGCAACTGATGACGGCGGTCTCGCCCCACCTTGAGGCGCTGAAGAAGGAAGGCGAGACCGGGCGCAAGAAAATCAACCAATACACCCGCTACGGCACCGTGTTTATCACGGCGCTGCAGGCGTACGGCATCGCCGTCGGCCTCGAGGGCATGAGCTCCAGCGCCGGCCCGGCGGTCATCGGCGGCGGCTTGTTCTTCCGCTTCACCACGGTGGTGACGCTCATCGGCGGCACCCTGTTCCTGATGTGGCTGGGCGAGCAGATCACCGCCCGCGGCGTCGGCAACGGAATCTCGCTGATCATTTTCTCGGGCATCGTCGCCAACCTGCCGACGGCCCTGGCGAGCACCCTGGAATTGGGACGCACCGGGGCGCTGTCGACGGTGTTTATCGTCTTCCTGCTGGCGATGGCCGTGGGCGTGATCTTTTTCATCGTCTTCGTCGAACGGGCCCAGCGGCGCATCGTGGTCCAATATCCCAAGCGCCAGACGGGCAACCGGATGTACGGCGGCGAGGCCTCGCACCTGCCCCTGAAGGTCAACACCGCGGGCGTCATCCCGCCCATCTTCGCCAGTTCCATCCTGTTGATGCCGGTCACGATAATCGGTTTCTCGGCGGCCGGTCAGGGGCCGGAGTGGTTGACCACGGTGACCGCCTATCTGGGACGGGGCCAACCGCTGTACCTGGCCATTTACATCGGTCTCATCGTGTTCTTCGCCTTTTTCTATACGGCGGTGGTGTTCAACCCCACGGAAACGGCCGACAACCTGAAGAAATATGGCGGCTTCGTGCCCGGCATCCGCCCCGGCAAGAACACGGCGGAGTACCTGGACCGGGTGCTGACGCGGCTGACCGTGGTCGGCGCCGGGTACCTGGCCGCGGTCTGCCTTTTGCCGGAGATCCTGATCTCCCGGTATTCCGTGCCGTTCTATTTCGGCGGTACCAGCCTACTCATTGTGGTCACCGTGACCCTGGATACCGTGGCCCAGGTGCAGTCCCATCTGCTTGCCCACCAGTACGAGGGGCTGATCAAGAAGTCGAGATTGAGGGGCCGGCGGGGATGAAACTGGTTCTTCTCGGCGCGCCGGGTGCCGGGAAGGGCACCCAGGCAAAGCGCCTGCACGAGAAATACGACATTGTCCAGCTTTCCACGGGCGATATGCTGCGCGCCGAAATCGCCTCGGGCGGCGAATTGGGCAGAAACGCGAAGGGGTTGATCGATGCCGGTGCCCTGGTGCCAGACCAAATGATCATCGACATGATCGCGGGATGCATCGACGCGGACGACTGCGCGAACGGGTTCATCCTGGACGGCTTTCCGCGCACCACCCGCCAGGCCGAGGCCCTGGACGCCATGCTTGTCGAAAAAGGGCTGAAGCTTGACCACGTGATCGAGATCAGGGTCGACGACGAGGCCATGGTCCAACGCATCACCGGCCGCTATACCTGCGCCGAGTGCGGGGCCGGATACCACGACACCTTCCAGCGGCCCAAGGTGGATGGGGTCTGCGACACCTGCGGCGGCACCCGGTTCACCCGCCGTAGCGACGACAACGCCGAGACGGTACGGGCGCGCCTCAAGGCCTACCACGAGAAAACCGCGCCGATCCTCTCCTACTACGGAAAAAAAGGCATGGTGCAGACCGTTGACGGCATGGCCTCCATCGACGAGGTGACGCGGCAATTGGACCGGATCGTGGGATAGCGGGAGCGTGTTGACTTGAGGTTGATAGGTCCTATAATCGCGCCTCCTCGTCTTCCCGGCGCCCATGATTTTCGTTTAAAACCAAACGCTAAGGAGAACCTGCTTTGGCGCGAATCGCTGGCGTGAACATTCCCACCGGGAAACGGGTCGAGATCTCCCTGACCTATATCTTCGGCATCGGCCGTACCAAGGCACGGCGAATTTGCGCGATGGTCGGTGTCCCTCCCGAGCGGCGGGTCAACGAGCTCACCGACGACGAGGTCATGCGCATCCGCGAAAGCATCGACCACGACCACCAGGTGGAAGGCGACCTGCGGCGCGAGGTGGCGATGAATGTCAAGCGGCTGATGGATTTGGGGTGTTACCGGGGGCTTCGGCACCGGCGCGGGCTGCCGGTACGCGGCCAGCGTACCCACACCAACGCGCGCACCCGAAAGGGTCCGAGGAAGGCCATCGCCGGCAAGAAAAGAACGGTCGGCAAGCATTAAGGTCGGTAAGCGTTAAGGAACGGGTATGGCAAAGACATCCACCCACCGCCCACGTCGCCGCGAGCGCAAAAATATCGTCTCCGGCGTGGCGCACGTGAGCGCCACGTTCAACAACACCATGATCACCATTACCGATGCCCAGGGCAACGTCATCGCCTGGTCATCGGCGGGCAGCCAGGGGTTCAAGGGATCACGCAAATCAACCCCGTATGCGGCCCAGATGGCCGGCGAGAGTGCCGGCCGCAAGGCCATGGAACACGGTATGAAGACCTTGGAAGTGGAGGTCAAAGGGCCGGGTTCGGGCCGCGAATCCGCATTGCGCGCATTGCAGGCGGTCGGTTTCACCATTACCGCCATCCGCGACGTGACGGCGATCCCCCACAACGGCTGTCGCCCGCGGAAGCGCCGGCGTGTGTAGGCCGGCTTGACGATTCCCTGATCTTTCGGGCCCGTGAGCGGGCCGGGATTTCCGCGAAAACACCGTGTCCGAAGGATTATCATTCAACGTGCTGGGCGAAAGGTCTCTTTCGTGATTCAGAAAAATTGGCAGGAACTCATCAAACCCACCAAACTCGACGTGGTGGGAGGCACCGATCCCGCGCGCACGGCCACCATCGTCGCCGAGCCGCTGGAGCGGGGCTTCGGCCTGACCCTGGGCAACGCGCTCAGAAGGGTCTTGTTGTCGACGCTTCAGGGGGCGGCCGTGACGTCGGTACAGATCGACGGCGTGCTGCATGAATTTTCGTCCATTCCCGGTGTGCGCGAGGACGTCACCGACATCGTGCTCAACGTCAAGTCCATGGGGCTGCGCGCCCACGGCGAGGGGTCCAAGCGGATGATCCTGAAGGCCGACGGGCCGGGCGAGGTGACGGCGGGCATGATCGAGACCGGTCCCGACGTCGAGATCATGGATCCGGACCTGGTCATCTGTACCCTCGATCAGGGGGCGAAAATCTCCATGGAGCTGACGGTGGAGACCGGCAAGGGCTACATGGCGGCGTCGCAAAGCCGCCCCGAGGATTCGCCCATCGGGCTGATTCCCGTGGATGCGGTGTTCTCTCCCGTGCGCAAGGTCGCCTACCGGGTGGAGAACACCCGTGTCGGCCAGGTCACGGACCACGACAAGCTGTCGCTCGATGTCACCACCAACGGCTCGGTGACGCCGGAAGATGCGGTCGCGCTGGCGGCCAGAATCCTCCAGGACCAGATGAACCTTTTCATCAACTTCGAGGAGCCGCAGGCGGCGGAAGAGGCGGAAACGACGGAAGAGCTGCCCTTCAACAAGAACCTGCTGCGCAAGGTGGACGAGTTGGAACTGTCGGTGCGCTCGGCCAACTGTCTCAAGAACGACAACATTATCTATATCGGCGATCTGGTCCAGAAAACCGAGGCCGACATGTTGCGCACACCCAACTTCGGCCGCAAGTCCCTGAACGAGATCAAGGAGGTGCTTGCCCAGATGGGTCTGCACCTGGGCATGGATATTCCGATCTGGCCGCCGGAAAATATCGAGGAACTGGCGAAGAAGCTGGAAGACCCGTTTTGACCAGTCGGCGGCGCCACCCCGGCGCCGCGGCGAGCGGGCGGTAAGGAGATCCTGGGATGCGTCACCGCCGAAGCGGCCGCAAGCTGAACCGTACGAGCAGCCACCGCAAGGCCATGTTCGCCAACATGGCGGTGGCGCTCCTGAAGCACGAGCAGATCAGGACCACCCTGCCCAAGGCCAAGGAGCTGCGCCGGGTGACCGACAGGATAATCACCCTGGGCAAGCGCGGCAACCTGCACGCCCGCCGCCGGGCCCTCGCCACCCTTCAAGATACTCAACTGGTGAGCAAGCTGTTCGGCGCCCTGGCCGAGCGCTACAAGGGGCGCAACGGGGGGTACACCCGGGTGCTCAGGGACGGCTTCCGCTATGGCGACAGCGCGCCCATGGCGGTCATCGAGCTGGTCGACCGGAATCCCGAGGCCAAGGGCGCCGAGGACAAGGCCCGCACCGCCGCCGAGGCCGCCGCCGAGGAGGCGGACGCCGACTAACCCGCCCGCCCGCCCGCCGCCCGCCCGGGCCATCCAGACCGGCGGGGCCCGGCGTCCCGTATGGCAGCCGCGACGGCTGCCTTTTGCATTTACCTGATGCTAAACTCGGCGGTTCCCGGACCGGCCGGGCTGGCGGTATCACTCGGATCGAGAAGGCCATGAGCGCAACGAAGCCTTGGATTTCGGCGGTCGTGTTCGCCGTGGTGGCGCTTCTTGCGGCGCCGGCCGCGGGCGAGAAGCGGGTGCCCGCGTCGAAAGATCAGATTCAAATGTCCTTCGCCCCCCTGGTCAGGAAGGCGGCCCCGGCGGTGGTCAACATCTACACCCGCAAGGTCGTGCGCCGGCGCGCCATGGCGCCGCTTTTCGACGACCCCTTCTTCCGCCGCTTCTTCGGCGAGGGGTTCGGGTTCGGCCTGGAAACACCCCGCGCGCCGGTGCAGAATTCCCTCGGTTCCGGCGTCATCGTCCGCGCCGACGGCCTTGTCATCACCAACGACCACGTCATCGAGGGCGCCGACGAGATCACCGTGGTCCTGGCCGACCGGCGCGAGTTCGAGGCCCGGATCGTCGGCACCGACAAGCGCACGGACCTGGCCGTTCTGCGCCTGGACACCGGCGGCGAGGCGCTGCCCTTCCTGGAGCTGCGCGATTCGGACGAACTGGAGGTGGGCGACCTGGTGCTCGCCATCGGCAATCCCTTCGGCGTCGGCCAGACGGTGACCAGCGGCATCGTCTCGGCCCTGGCGCGCACCCAGGTCGGCATTTCGGACCTCAGGTCCTTCATCCAGACCGATGCCGCCATCAACCCGGGCAATTCCGGCGGCGCCCTGATCGGCATGGACGGCAAACTGGTCGGCATCAACACCGCCATCTTCTCGAAAAGCGGCGGATCCCTGGGCATCGGCTTCGCCATACCGTCGAACATGGTGCGCACGGTGATCGCCGGCATCACCGGCGGCGGCCGGCTGGTGCGGCCCTGGCTGGGCGCCTGGGGCCAGGGGGTGGGCGCCGATATCGCCGCCTCGCTGGGCCTGGCGCGGCCCGCCGGGGTGCTGGTCAACGCCGTCCACGCCGCCGGCCCCGCCGGCCGGGCGGGAGTCAAGGTCGGCGACGTGCTGCTCGCCGTCAACGGCCACGAGGTCGACGACCCCGAGTCCCTCAAATACCGGATCGCCACCTTAGGCGTGGGCGGCACCGCGGAACTGACCGTGTGGCGGCGGGGCCGGGAATCGAAAGTCCGCGTCGCCCTGGCGCCGCCGCCGGAGGATCCCCCCCGCGAGCTCACCGAACTCAGGGGTCCGCACCCCCTTGCCGGCGCCACGGTGGCCAACATGTCGCCGGCGCTGGCCGACGAGCTGGGCCTGGAAACCTTCGACGCCGGCGTCATCGTCATGGCATTGCGCCGCGGCAGCAGCGCCAGCCGGCTGGGCTTCCGCACCGGCGACATGGTGCGGGGCATCAACGGCGCGAAAGTGGACTCGGTCCGCCGGCTCAAGGCCCTGGTCGCGGAGCGGGTGAGCCGGTGGCGCGTCACCCTCGAGCGCAACGGCAGGATGCTCAACATGGTCCTCAACCGGTGAGCACCCTGTTCGAGGCCCAGGCCCCGCGCCCTTTGGCGGACCGCCTGCGCCCGCGCACCTTAAGCGACGTGGTCGGCCAGGACCGCCTTGTCGGCGCCGACGGTCCCATCGGGCGCATGGTGGACGCGGGCCGGCTGTCGTCGATCATCCTGTGGGGGCCGCCGGGGTCCGGAAAGACGACGATCGCGCGGCTTCTGGCCGAGCACACGGACCTTCACTTCGAGCCCCTGTCGGCGGTGTTCTCCGGCGTCGCCGACCTCAGGAAGGTGTTCGACGCGGCGCGCCGGCGGCGCGGGGCGGGCCGCGGCACGCTTCTCTTCGTCGACGAGATTCACCGCTTCAACCGCCTCCAGCAGGACGGCTTCCTGCCCTGGGTGGAGGACGGCACGGTGATCCTGGTCGGCGCCACCACCGAGAACCCGTCGTTCGAACTGACCCCGCCGCTGCTGTCGCGTTGCCAGGTGCTGGTGCTCGACCGTCTCGACGACGAGGCGCTGGAGGTGCTGGCGAAGCGGGCCGAACAGGCGGACGGCAGGGACCTGCCCCTCGACGCCGCGGGCCGCGCCGCCTTGCGCGCCATGGCCGACGGCGACGGGCGCTATCTTCTGAACATGATCGAGGTCCTTGCGGAGTTGCCGCCCGAGCCGTTGCTCGACCGGGCGGCGCTGATGGGCGCGGTGCAACAGCGCCTGCCGCTCTACGACAAGCACCAGGACGGCCACTTCAACCTGATCAGCGCCCTGCACAAGTCCCTGCGCGGGTCCGATACCGACGCGGCGCTCTATTGGTTCGCCCGCATGATGGCGGGCGGCGAGGACCCGCGCTACATCGCCCGGCGGCTGGTGCGCTTCGCCGTCGAGGACGTCGGCCTGGCCGAGCCCGACGCGCTTCCCCATGCGGTCGCCGCCTGGGAGGCCTACGAGCGCCTGGGCTCTCCCGAGGGCGAGCTGGCCCTGGTCCAGTGCATCATCTATCTGGGCTCCGCGCCCAAGTCCAACGCCGCCTACCGGGCGGAAGGCGCGGCCCGGCGGGCGGCCCGGGAGACCGGCTCGCTGATGCCGCCGAAGCATATCCTCAACGCGCCGACGCGGCTGATGAAGGACTTGGGCTACGGCGACGGCTATGTCTACGACCACGCCACCGACGAAGGCTTTTCCGGCCAGGACTACTTCCCCGAGGGCATGGAGCGCCGCCGCTTCTACGTGCCCGGAGACAGGGGCTTCGAGCGCGAGATCGCGAAAAGGCTGGCCTACTGGAACAAGCTGCGCGCCGCCAAAGGCGGAGCCGGGGATTGACCGCCTTCGGGCTTTTCGCCGCCGGTGGACGGACGCGTCTCCGGCGGCTCCCGCCATGAGCGGCGTGAGGACCATTCCCGTCGCCCCCGACGAGGCGGACCTGCGCCTGGACCGCTGGTTCAGGCGCCATTTTCCCGACGTCACCCACGCCCGCCTGCAAAAGTGGCTGCGCACCGGCCAGGTGCGCGTCGACGGCCGGCGGGCCAAGGCCGGCGTCCGGCTGGAAAGCGGACAGAGCGTGCGCGTGCCGCCGCTGGTCGCGGAGACGGCGCCGCCGGCGAAAGCGCCGCCCGCCCCGCCGGCGGGCGCGGCCGAGGCGCTCAGGGCCCGGGTCATCCACCGGGACGCCCATGTCATCGCCATCGACAAGCCGCCCGGCCTGGCGGTGCAGGGCGGGACCGGGACGCGCCACCACCTGGACGCCATGCTCGACGCGCTGCGCTACGGTTCCGATGAAAGGCCGCGGCTGGTGCACCGGCTGGACAAGGACACCTCGGGGGTGCTGCTGCTCGCCCGCAGCGCCGCCGCCGCGGCCAAGCTCGCCGCCGCCTTCCGCGCCAAGACGGCGCGCAAGGTCTACTGGGCCGCCGTCGCCGGGGTGCCGCGGCCGGCCCGGGGGCGCATCGACCTGGCGTTGGCCAAGGTGCCGGGACGGGTTGGCGAACGGGTCGCCCCCGCCGCCGGGGCCGGGAAAAAGGCGGTCACGCGGTACCGGGTCGTGGAAAAGGCGGGCAGGAAGACCGCCTGGCTGGTGCTCGAGCCGCTGACCGGGCGCACGCACCAGTTGCGCGCCCACTGCGCGGCGCTGGGCACGCCGATCCTGGGCGACGGCAAGTACGGCGGCCGGGACGCCTTCCTCGCCGGCGGAGGCGTAAGCCGCAAGCTGCACCTGCACGCCCGCGCCATCCGCATCCCGCACCCGGCCGGCGGCGTCCTCGAAGTGACCGCGCCCCTGCCCGGCCACATGGCCGCGACGTGGAATTTCCTGGGCTTCGACGAGGCGGCGGCCGGAGAGCCGTTCGCGGAACCGGAGGGTTATGATTAAGCGGACATAATTAAAATTAAGGTATCCCCGTAATTCCCAACTCCTTCTTCACCATATCGTCGGTCACCGCGTCTTCGGCTTCCATTCCTGGACCAGCTCTTTCGCCTTCTCGATCTGGGCCGGGGTCATTTTTTTCGCCATGCGGTCGCGCTGGGCCGCCGCCTGCAGGTCCGCCGCCGTGTCGCCGAAGCTGGCGTTCCCGGTGAGGGGGAGGAGCTGGGCGAACGCATCGCCCGGGACCGCCTTGGAGCGCGGTTTCGGCGTCGCCGCGGCAATGGCGTACCACTTGTAGGCCAGCACGTAGTCTTTCGCCATTCCCCCGTTGCCGATCCGGTAATTGCTGCCGAGAGTCATCTGCGCGTACGCGTCCCCGTGCTCGGCCGCGGACCGGTGCCATTGGCGCGCCAAGGCGGTGTCCTTCGTGCCGCAGGTGCCGTTCTTGTAGAAATCGCTGACGCTGAGCATGGCGGCGGCGTCTCCGTCATCCGCCAGGGCCGTTATCTCCGTGCACGCGGCCGCTACGTCGCCGCCGGACTTCAGCGCCGCCAACGCGGATTCGTAATCCGCCGAGGCCGGCGCCGCCAGTCCGGCGACCACGGCAACCGCCAACGGGACACCGGAAATCCTTACTTTCCAACGGATCATGTCGTTCCCTCTCTCGAATACCAGACACGCGGATGTTTCCACCATACCCCAATTTTGCTCCGCGCCATAAGCCGCCCATCGAAACGACCCACGGCCCGTTGCCGGGAACCATGGTTCAAACCGGCGGCGCTACCGTATAAACTGGCGGCAGGCCAGCGCTATCCATTGGGCCGGCGAAGGGAGAGGTCCGTTGATCCCAGAGAGGTCCCCATCCGCGTCCGTGCGCCTGGCGGTCTTTGACTGTGACGGCACCCTGGTGGACAGCCAGCATTCCATCGTCGCCGCCATGCACGCGGCCTGCGACGCGCACGATATCGCCAGGCCCGGGCCGGAGGCGGTGCGCCGCATGGTCGGCCTGCCGCTCGAAGAAGCCTTTGCCCGGCTGATGCCCGAGGAGGGCGCCGAGGCGCACGCCCGGCTCAGGGAAAGCTACAGGGATTTCTTCGGCGCCCTGCGCCGGGCCGGCGAGGTGAAGGAACCCCTGTTCCCCGGGGTGATCGAGGGATTG
Source organism: Pseudomonadota bacterium (assembly GCA_022572335.1). Taxonomy (GTDB): domain Bacteria; phylum Pseudomonadota; class Alphaproteobacteria; order Rhodospirillales; family 2-02-FULL-58-16; genus JACZQZ01. Next base: position 5,214 of record JACZWD010000001.1, on the reverse strand, counting down.
AGCGCGCTGGAGGACGCCGGGTGGCTGCTCGGCGTCGCCACCGGCAAGGCGCGGCGCGGGCTGATGGCGACCCTCGAGACACACGACCTCGCGGACCGCTTCGTCACCTTGCAGACCGCCGACGTCGCCCACGGCAAGCCCCATCCCGACATGCTGCTGCGCGCCATGGCGGAGACCGGGGCCGAGGCGCACCGGACGGTCATGGTCGGCGACACCACCTTCGACATGGAAATGGCCCGCAACGCCGGCACCATGTCCATCGGCGTCGCCTGGGGCTACCATGAGGCCGAGGAATTGCGCTCGGCGGGCGCCCTTGCGGTGGTCGGCGATTTCGCCGACCTGGCGCGGGCCATGGACAGCGTCGTGGAGGCCCACGGATGAAACGCGCGTGGACGGTCCTCACCGTGACCGCGGTCCTCCTGGTCGCCGTGGTGGTGGCCGGCGTCGCCGTGCTCAAGTCCATGGATTTCAACGAGTACCGCGGCTTGATCGCGGAACAGGTGAAGGCCGCCACCGGCCGCGACCTGACCATCGCCGGCGACCTGCGCCTGGACATCTCGCTCACTCCCGCCGTGGCCGTGGAAGGCGTCACGTTTGCCAACGCGCCCTGGGGCTCGCGCCCCGAGATGGTCACCCTCAGGCGCCTGGAGGTGCAGGTGGAACTGCTGCCGCTGCTCACCGGCGACGTGCGCGTCACCCGCGTCGTCCTGATCGGCCTCGACGCCCTGCTCGAGACCGACGCCAGGGGCCGCGGCAACTGGGAATTCGCGGCCCCCGAAGAGGCCGCCGGAAAGGCCGCCGAGGAGGGCGGCGCGGCGGTCCCCCTGCCGGTGGTCCACGAGGTGCGCATCCGCGACCTGAAGGTCGCCTACCGGGACGGGCGCACGGGCCGGCGCACGGTGATCGGCCTCGACAGCCTGGAAGCCAGCGCCGAGGGCCTGGACAGCCCCCTCCACCTGGCCCTCAAGGGCGTCTTCAACGGCGCCCCGTTCGAGGCGACCGGGCGCTTCGGGTCGGTCAACCGGGTGATCGAGGGCCGGCCGTTTCCCGTGTTCGTCGAGGCGAAAGCGTTTGGCGCCTCGGTGCGCGTCGAGGGCGACATCGGCCAGCCCCGCGAGGTCACGGGCCTGAACGTGACCGTCTCGGTGCGCGGCGAGGAACTGGCCCGCGTCGTGGAAGCGGTCCGCGCCCAAGTGCCGGCGCTCAAGGACATCGAGCTGCCGCCCGTCGGGCCCTACAGCCTGTCCGCCCGCATCAGGGGTTCGGCGGACAAGCTTTCGGTTTCCGATATCGACGTTTCCATCGGCCGCGCCGGGCTGGTGCTTATCAAGGCCGCCGGCGGGGTGGAGGACGCGGTCCGGGCCACGGGCCTGAACGTGACCGTCTCGGTGCGCGGCGAGGAACTGGCCCGCGTCGTGGAGGCGGTCCGCGCCCAGGTGCCGGCGCTCGAGGACATCGAGCTGCCGCCCGTCGGGCCCTACAGCCTGTCCGCCCGCATCAGGGGCTCGGCGGACAAGCTTTCGGTTTCCGATATCGACGTTTCCATCGGCCGCGCCGGGCTGGTGCTGGTCAAGGTGACCGGCGGGGTGGAGGACGCCGTGCGGGCGACGGGCCTCGACCTCGGCTTCGCCATCGAAGGCCGGGACCTGTCGCCGCTCTCCCGGGCCGCCGGCGTGACCCTGCCCAAGGGGCCCGCCTTCCGCATCGCCGGGCGCCTCACCGGCGGGGGCGGCGGCTACGCCGTCGACGACCTCACGGCGAAGCTCGGGGCCAGCGACCTGGCGGGCCGCGTCGCGGTGACCCTCGGCGGCCAGCGCCCGCGCCTCGAGGCCCGGTTGTCCTCGAAACAGATCGATCTCGACGAATTCCTGCCCCCCGCCGCCAAGGAGCCCCCGGCCGGCAAGGGGAAGGGAAAGACGGAGACGGAAAAGGAAAATGGGAAAGAGGGCGGCGCCGTGCGGCTCTTTTCCGCCGACCCGCTGCCCCTCGACGGCCTCAGGGCCGCCGATGCGAAGCTCGCGTTCCGCGCCGAACGGGTGAAGGTCCGGGGCCTGGTCCTCAGCGACGTCGCCGTCGAGGTCGCCCTTAGTGACGGAAGGCTGGTGGTCAAGCCCCTCACGGCCACGGTGGCCGGCGGACGGGTGAGCGGCGACATCACCGTGGATGCCGGCGGGGCGACGCCCAGGCTGGCGGTGGCCCTGGAGGCCCGCAAGGTGGACCTGGGCCGGGTGCTCAAGGACATGGCGATCACCGACATCGTCGAAACCCGGCTCGACGCGAAAATCTCGGTGACGGGCCGCGGCGCCTCGGTGCGCGCCATCATGGCCGGGCTCGACGGCGATATCCTGGCCACCCTGGGCGAGGGCCGGATCAACAACAAGGCGGTGGACCTGGCCGGCGCCGACCTGTTGACCGAGGCTTTCACCAGCCTCAATCCGTTGGCCGAGAAGGACGACACCACGCACCTCATCTGCGCCGTCGTCCGCATGGCGATCAGGAACGGGGTGGCCACCGCCGACAAGGGCATCGCGGTGGAAACCACGAAGATGAATGTCGTCGGCAGCGGCACGGTAAACCTGAAGACGGAGACGCTGGACCTCGCCGTCCGTCCGCGGGCCAAGGAGGGCCTGGGCATCGGCCTCGGGGGGCTGGCCGGCCTAGTGCGCATCAAGGGTACCCTGGCCGAACCCCGGGTCGGCATCGACGAAATGGGCGTGGCGAAGACCGGGGTGTCCGTCGGCGCGGCGCTGGCGACGGGCGGGCTGTCGCTGATCGCCGAGGGCCTGTTCGACAAGATGACGGAAGGCGCGCCGCCCTGCCAGGTGGCGCTGGGCAAGGTTTCCCCGGCCACGGCGTCCTCCGCGGCCCCGACGCAACAGCCCGCGCCTGCGCCCGCCGCCGGGGAGACAGAGGAAAAAGGCGTCGTCGAAAGCGTCACCAAGGGGGTCAGCGAAGGCATCGGCAGCGTCGTCAAGGGGATCGGCGGGGCGCTGGAGAGCCTCTTCGGCGGCAAGAAGGATTAGGAACGCATTGCCGGCCATGGCCAAGCGGTTCTACGGCGCGGTGGACGTGGCGCCCCTCGGGGACGGCTTCACGGTCACCCTGGACGGCCGCGCCGTGCGTACGCCGGCGGGGCGGCCGTTGGCCCTGCCCACCGAGGCCCTGGCGCGGGCCGTCGCCGGCGAATGGGAGGCCCAGGAGGAAAACGTCCGCCCGCACACCATGCCGATGATGCAACTGGCCAACGCCGCCATCGACCGGGTGGAGCCGCACCGCCACGAGGTCATCGAACAAGCCGTTGGGTACGCCAGGACCGACCTGCTGTGCTACCGGGCGGACTCGCCGCCCGAGCTCACGGACCGTCAGGCGGCGTCCTGGCAGCCGCTCCTCGACTGGGCGGCGGAAACCTACCAGGCGCGGCTCAGGGTCACCCGCGGGGTGACGCCCGTGGGCCAGCCCGAGGCGGCGCTGGATGCGCTCGGCGCCGCCGTCGAGGTCCTGGACGACCTGGAACTCGCCGCCCTGGCCAGCATCGCCGGCGCCTCGGGCTCGCTGATCGTCGCCCTGGCCCTCGCCGCCGGGCGCATCGGCGCCGACGAGGCCCATGCGGTCTCGCAACTGGACGAGAGCTACCAGGTGGAGAAGTGGGGCGAGGACGCGGAAGCCCAGGCCCGCTACCGGCGGCTCCACGCCGACATCCGCGCCGCCGCCGCCTTCCTCGCCCTGGTTCGGGATTAGGCCATGGGTGGGTTCGGGGCGGGACGCCCGGTATGACCGGGATCCGTCTCCCGCCTTCTGCGGAAAGCCGGCCGTTTTCCTACGGGGTCCAGGGCGTGTCCCTGATAAACGAGAGTCGGGTCGGCGGCGCGGCGCCGATGTCGGCTTCTACGCCAACAGCGGTCGCAATTCCGCGGGTTTGGGCGCTTCCGCATGGTGCCAGGAGCGGAAGTCAGTGACCCTTTTACAAGGAAAAGCTTTGGATAAGACCTGGTCAACCACATCATCCGAAGACCCGATCCTCTCTTCCCGTAAAAAACGCTTCTCGCACATCGTCGGGTGGCTTGGGCTGTTGACCGGCGGTCCCGGCCCGTGACAAAATCAGGCTTCAGGTCCGTTTTTTCGGTCCGAACAGGGGAGCTGTCCATGAGGTCCGTCGGCCGCCGGGTCCGTTATTTGGTCGTCGCTTTTGCCACCACCTTCCTTTCCGCTGGCAATGCCCACGCGGCGCCGCAGATCGTCGCCGCCCTGCCCACGGGCGGAGAAGCGGAACTGGTCTGCGCCGGGGACACCTGTTCCGCAGAGTTCTCCGCTATCTGCCTGCAGCAAAGCCGCACGCCGCCGTTGCCGTTGACGTCCTATGTCCTCCACGGCCCGGACCGGGGCGCCATTACCGTCACCGGCCACCGCAAGGATGGCGGGACGGTGGCGCTGGCGCCGGGCGTTCTCCGCTTCGCCAGCCTCCGCGGCCATTCGGCGTTTCGCGTTTCGGCGCCGGCGTCGTACCTGAAAAGCCACGGCCTGGCCCGGCTGACGTTGAGGATCGAGCGCTTGGCGATGCTGGTGCCCGTTTCCCAGGACGGCGATCCGGAGCCGCAAACGGCCAGCGACGAGGCGCAGGCCTTCCGCGAGCTCAAAATCACCGGCGCCTATTGGACCAAGATGAACCCCGAAAACCTGGCCATGGCGCGGCTGACCAACCGCATCATCAACCGGTTGCCGGCCAAGGGGTCGGTCTCGTCGGCCGTCGGCGACGTCCTGTGGCAGCAGGGGGCCGCCACGGAAAAAGGACTGAGCGAGGATTCTCTCGCCTTTAACCGCAGTTACTTCGATTACTGCCGAGAAAACGCCCTAACCCCGAGCGGCTTTTCAATGCGCCGCTGCCTCGGCGGCGCCCACGACTGGTTCATAAAGGACCTCAACGTCAATTACTGGAAGTCGCTGAAGCCGACAAGCTGAGGACGGGACGTCTTCTTTCTTTTCCCCGCATCACTGCGGAACCATGTCATTCAACGAATGTCCGCTTCGCGTCGAACCCGGTAGTTCGCCGGGTCGGTTACGCTTGACCGGTGTGGGCCCGTGAGCGGACATCGCCGCCCGCGACACCGGTTAATGGGCCCATGTCCTAGACCGCGCGCACGACGGCGTGGCGCTTCCTGCCGGCGGAGAGCTTGATCACCCCTTCGCCGGTGAGGTCGGCGAGGCCCACCAGCCGGG
>JACZWD010000271.1 GCA_022572335.1 Pseudomonadota bacterium | reverse complement strand
CTCTATGGGTCATGATCAGCGCTCCTTGGTATTATACGGTGGGTGCCGTCTTCGCCATGGTCGCGCTCGCCCACGCAATCCGCTTTTTCCTGGCCACCGGAATCGTCGTCGGTGGCGGCGTGATCCCCGTTTTCGTTTCCCTGCCGGCGGCCATCGTTTCCGGCCTGCTGGCCGCCTGGATGATCGTCGCCGCCCGCCGTTCGTGAGCCGGTCCGCCCGCCGCGAATGGCTTCGCCCCCGCGCGCCCGCGCATCCGCGGGTGGCGCCGGCGCCGGGCTTGGCTATACTCGGCACCGATTCCATCCAGGGGCGGAACACCCACGGCCATGACGTTCAAATCCATCGCCTTCGTCGCCGCCCGCCAGCCCGAGGCCCGGGCGGCGGAGAAGCGCCTGAAGGCCCGCTACGCCCACGTGACGCCGAAGCGGGCCGACGTGGTCGTCGCCCTCGGCGGCGATGGCTTTATGTTGAGGACCCTGCACCGCTTCATGGATGGGGACGTCCCCATCTACGGCATGAACCGCGGCTCCATCGGGTTCCTCATGAACGCCTTTGACGAAGACGGCCTGCCCGAACGCCTGGCCAGGGCCGATGCCGTCGAACTGCATCCGTTGCGGATGACCGCCATCGACCACCGGGGCAAGGAGCATCAGGCCCTTGCCATCAACGAGGTGTCCCTGCTGCGCCAGAGCCGCCTTGCCGCCAAGCTGCGCATCCAGGTGGACGGCGTGGTGCGGCTGGAGGAAGTGATCTGCGACGGCGCGCTGGTGGCCACCCCGGCGGGCAGCACCGCGTACAACCGGTCGGCCCACGGCCCCATCGTGCCGCTGGGGGCCGGCGTGCTGGCGCTGACCACGATCAACGCCTTCCGCCCCCGCCTGTGGCGCGGAGCCCTGCTGCCCCATGACGCCACCGTCGTCTTCCATGTCCTCGACGAGGACACCCGCCCGGTCAGCGCCGTGGCCGACTACACCGAGGTGCGCCGCGTCGCCCGGGTGGTGGTGCGGGAGGACCGCAGCCTGACGCCGACCCTGCTGTTCGACCCCGAGCACAACCTGGAGGAACGCATCGTCAGGGAACAGTTCCTGCCGTGAGCGCGAAGCCGGGCGCGTGAGGACTCCTTCGGCCTTCTCCGGGGTGTTCGCCGGACCGGCGATGCTGGCCCTGGGCCTGGGCGCCGTGGGTGGCGCCCTGTTCAATCTTCTGGGCCTGCCCTTGGCGTGGATGATCGGCGCCATGTGCTTCACCACGGTCGCCGCGCTCGCCGGCGCCCCCTTGCGCGGACCGCAGCGCCTGCGCGAGGTCATGGTCACGGTGCTCGGCGTCATGCTGGGCAGCACCTTCACCCCGGAGGTCCTGGATCGGCTCGGGCAATGGGTGATCAGCCTTACCAGCCTGGTGCTCTTCGTCGCCGCCGTGGCCGTCAGCATCGGCTTGGTCCTGCACCGCTATGCGGGTTTCGGACCCATTACCGCGTTCTTTTCGGCAACCCCGGGGGGCCTGGTCGTGATGGTCCTCACCGGCGGCGCCCTGGGCGGCGACGAGCGCACGATTTCGCTCATGCACAGCATGCGCCTGCTGATGACGGTGCTGGTCATCCCCTTTTGGTTCCAGCTCTTCCACGGGTACCAGCCGGGCGGCGGGGCGGCGGCGGGAGCGGGCGCCGACATGACGGCCGTCGACGCGGGCATTCTGGGCCTGTGCGCCGTCGCCGGCTACTGGGCGGCGAAGCGGGCGCGCATCCCCGCCCACAGCCTCATCGGCCCGATGATCCTGAGCGCGCTGGTGCACGTGAGCGGGATCTCCGCGGCGCGGCCGCCGGCCGAGGCGGTGGCCGTCGCCCAGGTGGTGATCGGCACCGCCGTCGGCTGCCGGTTCGCCGGCATCCCCGTGCGCCGGATCCTCGACGTCCTGGTGACGGGGGCGGCATCGACGGTGTTCATGATGGGCGCCGCCCTGGTCTCAGCGCTGGCGCTTGCCAAGGCCACGGGCCTTCCGTTCCCGGCCCTGGTGCTCGCCTTCGCGCCCGGCGGCCTGGCCGAGATGAGCCTGATCAGCCTGTCCATGGGCATCGACACCGCCTTCGTCGCCACCCACCACATCGTCCGCATCCTGTTCCTGGTGGCGTGCGCCCCCATCGCCTTCCGCCTGCTGGCGCGGCGGCTCGGCGCCGCGGAGCAGGAAGGGGAGGCGGAGCCGCCGTCCCGGCAGGACCGGGGGTGAGCGCGGGACTAGACCGCGAGCCCAGGGTGTGTCCCTCATAAG
>JACZWD010000104.1 GCA_022572335.1 Pseudomonadota bacterium | reverse complement strand
ACGCCGCCCGCGGTGTTGAACTGCCGGGTGAAGGGACGGGCGCGCAGGTCGAACCCGATGCGGGCGGCGTCCTCGGGCGTCAGCACCACCTCGGTGGCGCCGGTGTCGACCATGAAGCGGATGTCCGTCCCGTCCACGTCCGCCTCGATCATGAAATGCCCCCCGGCGGACGCGCGGATGGTAAGGGCGCGGCTGGCCGGCCGCGAGGCTTTCCGGGATTGCGCCGGTCGCGCCGGTTGCTTCGCGGTCCGCTGTTGCTGGGATTCCCGGGGTGCCTGCGGGCCGAACAGGACGTCCCGGTAGGTGAAGGCGGCGAAACCGATCCCGGCGACGATCGACCATAACGCTACCTGGCGCACCGCCCAACCGAGGACGCCCACGACGGGCGCCGGCCGTCCCGCTGTCGTTTGCTCCCGCCGATCACTCATGCCGCACACCCTTCGTCCGCCACGGACCCGGGGCTGTCCCGGCGCGATGCCGCCTCCCGCGGCGGGTTTTCGCGCCGGGGAATGTTGTCCCGGCATCCGTGGTTGTTACGCCCATCGCGCGCATTAACCTTAATACCTGCCCCCGGGCCACGGGTCCGAAAGGCGCTGCCTCCACGCCCGGCCACGGTAGCCGGAATTTCCTTAACAGGCGCTTTACGCGCCGTCCCACAACGCTTTTTCGCCTTCCGCGGCGCCCGCGGACGGCGCTCCGGCCGCCCCGTGCCGGGGGCGTCCCGCGGTTCACGGCCGGAAATTTAAACAATAAAATAAGTATAAAATTTTACGTAAATCGTTTTTTATTAGTGTATTGATAATCAAGACTTTGCACACTATAATATAGACAATGCACTGAAAGTAAAACCTCATAAAGGCTCATGTCATGAAACCGCTCGCTTGGCGAAGAACCGGCGCGGAGACCCCGAATGACAGCGTCCCTCGCATGTCCCTCTACGACTTCATGAAGTCGCGGATGGACGACGTGATCTACGCACGGCCGATCCAGGACGAGAACGGTTCGGCGTATGCGGTCTACGCCGCGGACGGGACTTTTCTGGACCTGTTCGACACCCTGGGTGAAGTCATCATCGCGGCCCACGACCAGGACATGGTCGTGGCGACCGTGCACTGAGATACACCGGAGCGTCCTCCCGACACATTGCGGACGGGGTGAGCGGCCGGCGCGCTTACCGGGCCCGATGCGGCGAAAAGGGCCGCCAGCCCGTGCCTTCGTGGCCGAAGCGGAAGGCCTGGGGGTGGAGGATCTCGGCCATGATCTCCAGGGAGTCCGCGAGCCTGGGGCCGGGCCGGTTGAAGTAATCGCTGCCGTTGGTGATATAGACGCGCCCCTTGCGGACGGCGGAAAGGTCCGACCAGCCCGGGCGCGCCGCCAGGGCGTCGGCCTCCGTCCCGGTCCTGTCGAGGCCGAATCCGCAGGGCATGAACACGATCACGTCGGGGTCGGCGCCGGCCAGGGCGTCCCATTCCAGCCCCGGAGCATGTTCCCCCGGCGTGCCGAACGGATCCTCGCCGCCGGCCAGCGCCACCAGCTCCGGAACCCAATTGCCGGCGGCCATCAGCGGCTCCGTCCACTCGATGCAGGCGACCCGCGGCCGCTCGGAGAGGGCGCCGGCGCGGGCCGCGATCGCGGCCGCCTTCTCCCGCATGTGCCGGACGAGCGCCGCGCCGGCGCCGGCGACGCCGAGGGCCCCGGCGACACGGGCGATATCGTCGTAGACGTCGGCCAGGCCGTTGGGCTCCAGCGACACGATGCGCACCTCCCGGTCGACCCAGCCGCAGACCGCCGCCTCGACCTCGGCGAGGCTGACCGCGCACACCTCGCACTGGCTCTGGGTGACGATCACGTCGGGCCTGAGCGCCCGCAGGCGCTCCTCCAGCACCTCGTAGACGGCCAGCGCCTGCGTCACCGCCTGGCGCACCCGGGCGTCGATGTCGGCGCTGGTGCCTTCCAGGCGCAGGCGCGGGCGGGTGCACACGGGCAGCGCGCGCACGCCCGCCGGGTAGTCGCACTCGTGGGAGCGGCCGACAAGGCGGCCGGCGCAGCCAAGGGCCGCGGTGATTTCCGTGGCGCTCGGGATCAGGGATACGACGCGTTGATCTGTCATGGCGAATCGAAGGTCCGGGCCGAATCGCCCAAACGGGGCCGGCGTGAATCCCCGTGCCGGGAAATTTCCGGGCCGGCTCCGTCGGGCGCTGTCATCGTAGCATGATTTTGCGGGCCGCCGTCACGGGCGCGTCCGCGCGATGACGCCGGCGGATCCGTCGTGCTAACCTTCGGCGGATGCATCTGGACGATGCCGGATGAAGAGCCTCATTGTTCCGCTGTTGGTGTTTCCGCTGCTCGCCGGGTGCGCGCCCGCGCCCGTCTATCCCCTGTATACGTCCGTCCAGGTCGCGGGGTCCTTCGGCTACGCGGAGCAGAGGATTTCGGACGCCCGGTACACGGTGACCTACACCGCGCCGGTGCAGAGGACCTACGCCTACGGCGGCGAACGGCGGGACCAGGACGCCGACCGGCGGGTGGCACTGGCGTACGACCTGGCGCTGTGGCGGGCCGCCGAACTGGCCCTGGCACACGGATACCCGGCGTTCCGGGTGGCCGAGCGGAACAACGACATCCAGGTGGATGTGCGCCACGACGCGTATTACGACCCGTTCCCCGATTTCGGCCATCACCACCGCTACGGCCATTTTCCGCACGGCTACCCGATCTATTACCCCAGCTATGCCTATCTGGCGGCCGGGGTGACCCTGGCGGTGGAATTCCGCCGTGCGGGCGCCGGGGATACGTTCGATGCCCGGGCCACGCGGGAGCGCCTGCGGGCGCAGTATGCCCAGGCCACGGCACCGGGTTCGGCGGGGTACTGATACCAAGGAGCGCCGTTCCGGTCGCGTAGGCGGCCCGTCGGAGGGCGTCGAAAAGTTTTGACGATGCACCGCATCGCCTGCACCTTTCCTCCTGCCCGACGAGCCGCCTACGCGATCTCCATGAGTCATGATCAGCGCTCCTTGGTATGAAGGGTTTCTTGCGCGCCCCGGGCCGGGAGCGGCGGCTCAGGCGGCGTCGTGCAGGGTGACGCCGGCGCCTTCCAGCAGCATGGTCCTGTTCAAGAGCTTGACGCAGGCGTAAACGGCCTCGATGGTGGGCGCCGGCGTCCCGGTCAGGGTGCCGAGCTCGAGGATGGCGCCGATCAGGGCCTCGATCTCGAGGGACCGGCCCAGTTCCACGTCCTGGAGCATCGAGGTTTTGTGGGCGCCGACACTTTCCGCGCCGGCGATCCGTTTTTCGATGGTGTGGCGGAACTCGATGCCCAGTTTATGGGCGATGTCCTGGGCTTCCTTCATCATGGTCTCGGCAAGTTTGCGGGTTTCCGGAAACTGGCAGATGTCGACCAGCGTCGCATGGGTGAGCGCGCTGATCGGGTTGAAGGAAAGGTTGCCCCATGCCTTGAGCCAGATCTCGGCGCGGATGTCGTCGAGGATGCGCGACCGGAATCCGGCGTTGATCAGGGCGTCGTACAGTTTCTTGACGCGGTCGCTGTCGGACCCGTCCAGTTCGCCGATGGGGAAGCGGTCGCCTTCCACATGATGGATGACCCCGGGCTCGGTGACCGCCGCCGCCGGGTAGACCACGCAGCCGATGATGCGGTCGCCGTCGATATTCCTGGCCAGCACGCCGGTGGGATCGAGGGTGGTCAGGCGGCGTCCGTCGAATTCGCCTCCGTGTTTGTGGAAATACCACCAGGGAAGGCCGTTCTGCACGGTGACGATCGCGGTCTCGGGCCCCAACAGGGCGGGGATTTTCGCCGCCGTCGATTCCAGGTAGTGGGCCTTCAGGGCCAGGATGACAACGTCCTGGGGGCCGGCGTCCTCGAACGCGTCGATGGCCTTGATGTTCTTGACCACGTACTCGGCGCCGTCTTCCCAGATCAGCTTCAGGCCGTTCTCCTGGATCGCCGCAAGGTGCGTCCCCTGGTCGATCAGGGTGACGTCTTCACCCGCGAGGGCGAATTTCGCTCCCATCAGTCCGCCGATCGCACCGGCGCCGACGACGCAGATTTTCATTCTCCCCTCCTTTCGGTCTTCCGTGCCGGGGATTGTCCGTATCGGTCAGTCAGACACGCCGCAACGCCGCAATCAGCCGGCGGCGGGCGTCCCGTCCGGCGGGACGGCCGGACCGGCGGCCAGAATGTCCCAATGGGGTACCGGGTGCAACCACGGACGCACGCCCCTATTGCTCGAAGACGTTGCTCAAGGTCCCGATGCCGTCGATGACGATGTCGACGGTGTTGCGCGGCTCCTTCATCGATCCGATGCCGATCGAGGTGCCGCAGGCGATGACATCCCCGGCATACAACGTCATGTCGTGGGAAATACTGCTGACCAGCCGCGCCGGGGGAAAGATCATGTCGCTGAGCGGATAATCCTGGCGCACGTCGCCGTTGAGCACCGTCTTGACGGTCAACCCGGTGGGGTCGATGCCGGTCGCCACGACGGGTCCGAAAGCGCCGAAGGTGTCGAAGCTCTTGGAGCGCACCCACTGTGGGAACGTGGGGTCCTTGTGGATCAACTCGACGGCGGTGACGTCGTTGACGCAGGTGTAGCCGAAGATGTGGGCCTCGGCCTCGGCCTCGGAGACCTCCCGGCAGGTCTTGCCGATGACGATGCCGATCTCGCCCTCATAGGTCACCTTGCCGCCGTAGGAGCCGGGCCTGCGGATGGTCTCCCCGGCGGCGAGGAAGGAATTGCTGGTCTTGATCAGATACAGGGGGTCCTCGGGCGTCGGCATGTCCAGCTTCTTGGCCAGCGCATGAAAGTTGTTCCACAGCGCCACCATCTTGGTCGGCTCGGTGGGCGTCAGCACCTTGACCGACTTAAGCGCGAGGGTCCGCGACGTGGGCGTCGGCGACGAAAACATGTCGCCCTCGTAGACCGTGACGGTGTCGTCTTCGAGGGTGCCGAAACCGGGTCGGCCCGAGTGTTCGAAACGAATCCAGCGCTGCATATCGGACTGCCTCCCGTCTGACCGTGGGCCGCGGAGAGCGCCTTTCGCGGCAATCACGCGAGCGATGCCGCGCGGCCCGCACGCAACGTTCCCACACGAAAACGCGCCCTCGAAGTGACTCCGACGGCGTCAACCCGTTAAGGATTCTCCCGTGTCGTCGGTGGAGGTTAAATCATGGATGGCATTTTGCCAATAAATTCGCTCGCACCGGCGGGTGAAATTCTGCAACCGGTTGGTGTCGTGGCCTGACCGGTTTAATACCAAGGAGCGCTGATCATGACCCATAGAGATCGCGTAGGCGGCGCGCGCGAGGCGTTACTCGGCGGCCGCGGCGGCGGGCGGAATTTCCATCCGCGCGGCGCAGAACTTGAAGTCGGGGATCTTGCCGATGGGGTCCAGGGCCGGGTTGGTGAGCAGGTTGGCCGAGGCCTCGACGAAGCAAAAGGCGATGAAGACGACGCCGCGGGGGACGGCGATGTCGGCCCGGGCCCTCATCTCGATGGCGCCGCGCCGGGTTATGACCCGGATCATGTCACCGGGCTCGACACCGATTTCGCCGAGATCGTCGGGGTTAACGGAGGCCACGGCGTCGGGCTCGATGGCGTCGAGCACCAGGGAACGGCGGCTCATGGCGCCGGTGTGCCAGTGCTCGAGATGGGTCCCCGTGGTCAGGATCATGGGGTATTCATCGTCGGGCATCTCGTCGGCGGGGAGAATTTCAGCCGGCACCAGCTTGCCCCGCGTGCTCGGGGTCGGGAAGCCGTCGCCGAAGACGATGTCCTCGCCGGGCCTATCGGGGGCGGTGCAGGGATAGGTGACGGAGCTTTCCCGGTCCACCCGCTCCCAGGTGATGTTGGCGAGCGACGGCATGACCTGTGCCATCTCGGCGAAGACGTCCCGGGGATGGGTGTAGTTCCAGTCGAGGCCGATGCCGCGGGCGATTTCCTGGATGATCCACCAGTCCTGGCGCGCGTCGCCGGGCATCTCGAGGGCCTTGCGGCCCATCTGCACCTGGCGGTTGGTGTTGGTGACGGTGCCGTCCTTTTCCGGCCAGGCGGAGGCCGGCAGCACCACGTCGGCGAAACACGCGGTTTCGGTCAGGAACAGGTCTTGGACCACCAGGTGCTCGAGCTTGGCCAGGGCCTCCTGGGCGTGGCCGGCGTCCGGGTCCGACATGGCCGGATTCTCGCCCATGATGTACATGCCCTTGATGCGTCCGGCATGGACGGCGTCCATGATCTCGACCACGGTCAGGCCCTTCTCGGGGTCGAGGGTTGTGCCCCAGAAGTCCTCGAAGCGGGCGCGGATGTCGGGGTCCTCCACCGACTGGTAGTCTGGAAAGGCCATGGGGATGAGCCCGACGTCGGAGGCGCCCTGGACGTTGTTCTGGCCGCGCAGGGGGTGGAGGCCCGTGCCCGGCCGGCCCACTTGGCCGGTAATCAGCGCCAGGCTGATCAGGCAGCGGGCGTTGTCGGTGCCGTGGACGCTTTGGGATATGCCCATGCCCCAGAAGATGATCGCCGCCTTGGCGTCGGCGTAAAGGCGGGCCACGGTTCTGAGGGTGTCGGCCGGAATTCCGCAGACCGCTTCCATGACTTCGGGCGTAAAGGGCTTGATGTGCTCACCCAAGGCCTCGAAGCCTTCGGTGTGGGCGGCCACGTACTGCTTGTCGTAGAGTCCTTCTTCGATGATCACGTTGATGAGGGCGTTGAGCAGGGCCACGTCGGTTCCCGGCTTGAACTGGAGCATGTGGGTGGCGTGGCGCGACAGGGCCTGTCCCCTGGGGTCCATGACGATCAGGGTCTTGCCCGCTTTCGCGGCGTTCTTGAAGAAGGTGGCCGCGACGGGATGGTTTTCCGTCGGATTGGCGCCGATGACGATGATCACGTCGGAATCGGATGCCGCCATGAAAGGCGCCGTCACCGCCGCCGAGCCGATGGTTTCCAAGAGCGCCGCCACGGATGAGGCGTGGCAGAGCCGGGTGCAGTGATCGACGGTGTTGGTGCCGAATCCGGTGCGCACCAGCTTCTGGAACATGTAGGCTTCCTCGTTGGAACCCTTGGCCGAGCCGAAGCCGGCCATGGCCTTGCCGCCGTCGCGTTCGATGATGGTCTTCAGGCCGCCAGACGCCCGGGCCAGGGCCTCTTCCCAGGTGGCTTCGCGGAAATGGCTTTCGGGGTGGGCGGGGTCGATGCCGTGATCGACGGCCTTGGGCGCGTCGTCGCGGCGGATCAGGGGCACCGTCAGCCGGTGGGCATGGGTCACGTAGTCGAAGCCGAAGCGGCCCTTGACGCAGAGCCGGTTCAGGTTGGAAGGCCCGGCCCGGCCCTTGACGGCGGCGATTTCGCCCGAGCGGATCCGGTAGGTCATCTGGCAGCCGACGCCGCAATAGGGGCAGACGCTGTGCACCTCGTCCAGATCATCGGTCAGGCCGACGCCCCGATCGTCGAGCAGGGTCGTTTCCATGAGGGCGCCGGTGGGGCAGGCCTGCACGCATTCGCCGCAGGCGACGCAGGTGCTGTCGCTCATGGGGTCATCGAAATCGAAGACGATCTTGGATTTCGCGCCGCGCCCGGCCATGCCGATGACGTCGTTGACCTGGACCTCGCGGCAGGCGCGGACGCAAAGGGTGCAATGGATGCAGGCGTCCAGGTTGACCGTCATGGCGGGATGGCTGGCGTCCGTCGCGGGGGCGGCGCGGGCCGGGAAGCGGCTGATCGTCACGTCCATGGCGTCGGCCCAGTGCCAGAACTGGGAGTGTGGGTCATGGGCCACGTCGCGCGCCGGCTGATCGGCGAACAGGAGCTCCATGACCATGCGCCGCGCCGTCTTCGCCCGGGTCGAATCGGTGCTCACCTTCATGCCCGCCGTGGGCCTGCGGATGCACGAAGCGGCGAGCACCCGTTCGCCGTCGACCTCCACCATGCAGGCGCGGCAGTTGCCGTCGGCGCGATACCCCGGATCGGGCGCGTAGCACAGGTGCGGTATGTCGGTGCCCTGGCGCTTGGCCACCTGCCAGATGGTCTCGCCCGCCCCGGCGGTGACCTCGCGGCCGTCGAGGGTGAAGGCGATGGTGTCGCTCATGTAACGTCCTCCGGGAAAAACGCGAGGGCCGACAGGAACGGGTTGGGCGCCGCCTGACCCAGACCGCAGATGGAGGCGTCACGCATGGCCGTGCTCAGCTCTTTCAGAAGCGCCGCGTCCCAGTGCTCGGCCTCCATCAGCTTCACCGCCTTCTCGCAGCCCACCCGGCACGGCGTGCACTGGCCGCAGCTTTCGTCCTCGAAGAAGCGCAGAAGGTTGACCGCCACGTCGCGCACGGTGTCCTTGTCGGACAGTATAATCACCGCGTGCGAACCGACGAAACAGCCGTGCTCCTCGAGGGTGCCGAAATCGAGCGGGATGTCCGCCATGGAGGCCGGCAGGATGCCGCCCGAGGCGCCGCCGGGAAGGTATCCCTTGAACGTGTGGCCTTCCGCCATGCCGCCGCAGTGCTCCTCGATCAGGGCCCGCGCCGTGATCCCGGCCGGCGCCACTTTGACGCCCGGGTCCTTGACCCGGCCCGAAACCGAGAAGCTGCGGGGGCCCTTGGCGCCGTTGCGGCCCTGGCGGGAGAACCATTCGGGTCCCTTTTCGATGATGTCGCGGAGCCAATAGACGGTTTCCACGTTCTGGATCAGGGTCGGGCGGCCGAAAAGCCCGACCTCGGCCACATAGGGCGGGCGGTGGCGGGGCAGGCCGCGCTTGCCCTCGATGCTTTCGATCATCGCCGATTCTTCGCCGCAAATATAGGCCCCGGCACCCCGCCGCAGGTGGATTTTTGCCTGCCCCGGAAGCCCGGCGGCCTCCACCTTGGGGATCTCGGCCGACAGGACCTCGCGGATGGCCGGATACTCGTCGCGCAGATAGAAATAGATTTCCTCGGCCTCCACCGCCCACGCGGCGATGAGCGTTCCCTCGAGCACGCGGTGGGGATCGATCTCCATGAAATAACGGTCCTTGAAGGTGCCGGGCTCGCCTTCGTCGGCATTGAGGGCCATGAGCCGCGGGCCGGGATAGCCGCGCACGAACTGCCATTTCCGGAAGGTCGGGAAGCCGGCGCCGCCCAGGCCCCTGAGCCCGGAGTCCTCGACGATCGCGGTCACCTCTTCGACCGTCCGCTTGCCGCCGAGGCAATCGCGCAAGAGGGCGTAGCCGCCGGCGGCGACATAGGCGTCGAAATCCTTGTAGCCGGAGAGGGGAGAAGGACCCGCCCAGAT
>JACZWD010000103.1 GCA_022572335.1 Pseudomonadota bacterium | reverse complement strand
ATTATTGCCTGCGACGGCAGTTACGTGAATCAATGTTGCGCGCTCGGGCCTCGAAAATAGTTTTCACACAGCCTGGACCCAAAGCGGACATTCGTTGGATTACGGGGTTCAAAAGGCGGGCGTAGGGAAAAGATATGCTTTTCATACAAGTGGGCCATACTTCTGCGCGGGAACTGGTAGCGAGGCGGGAGTAAACGAGGGGGGAAATGCCACAAGTTCAGTTCAAAGGACGTGTGCTTCTTGCTTTGCGCATTCTGCTGACCGTCATCGTTTGGGCGGCGCTTATCATCTACGCCCACCACCTGGGGCACATATATCTCGGCGAAATACGGGAGATATTGGAATCGCCTGTATCTCAATTCGGGGCCCAGGTTGTTCTCCTCAGCACCCTCGTTTATCTCATAATGCTAAGTTTGCCCTTCCTCCCGAATCTAGGGGTCCGCGGTCTATCCATTCTCGTTTTATGGGCGGTCTTGCTGGTTCTTGGACATCAGTTATCACATCAAGGGTTTCACGAACTGCAAGACGTCCTGACGTCGTCGGGCTATGAGATCGGAATCTTTGCCTTAGCGATGTCTTGCATCGCTTATCTTCTGCTTCTCGCCTTGCCTTTTGTCCCCGGCGTCGAATTGGGTCTACTGATAATGGTATTCTTTGGGCGTGATGGGGTTATTGCCGCATATTTGGCAACCATCGGCGGGTTATGCCTTGCCTATGCGGCAGCGTGGTCACTGCCAAACCAGATGACTTCGCGATGGGTGACCCGACTGGGATTATCCGATGCGGCGGAGGACCCGGGTGCCGCGATTAATGGCATGGTGGCCAATGCCAAGGTGGCTGGTAGACTCGCCGGAAAGTTTGGGTCCTTTCTCCTTGATCACCGTTATCTCACCCTGGCGGCGTGTTTGAATTTGCCAGGGAACTCGGCGCTTGGCGGAGGAGGTGGCATTGCTTTCCTTTGCGGGTTAAGCGGACAGTTTCACTGGAGACGTTTCATTCTCACCGTTGTCCTCGCAACAGCGCCCATTCCGTTATTGGTCCTGTCCGGCTTGGTCCCGGTCGAACCGATTTTAGAGAGACACGGCATCGTGCATGACCTGTTAAGGTTTGCGGAAGACCTTTTCATACACGATTAGAAATAAGGTCCGCTTTTGGCTAAAAGCGGACATCCAGCGCGGGTCTACTGGACGTCCGGTGTTGGCTCTAAAGCGGACATCGGCGCCCCGCCGCCGACCCAATTCTCGTTTATGGGGGACACGACTTAAGATCGGTATTTCCGACTTCGCGTATCAGACCTTACCGTCCAGGTACTTGCGCGGGTCCACGGCGCGCCTGCCCCGGCGCAGTTCGAAGTGGAGCTGCGGGTCGCTCACGTTGCCTGTACTGCCGACCTTGGCGATCACCTGGCGTTTCCTGACCTTGTCGCCCCGCTTGACCAGCAACGTCTGGTTATGGGCATAGGCCGAAACCCAGCCGCCCGCGTGCTTGATCAGCAAAAGGTTGCCGAAGCCCCTGAGTTCGTTGCCCGCATACGCCACGACGCCGTTCTCGGCGGCCCGCACCGGGGTGCCGCGGGGGGCGGCAATGTTGATGCCGTCGTTGCGCAGGCCCCTGGCCTTGGCCCCGAAGGTGGACAGCACCCTGCCCTTGAGGGGCCAAAGGAAACCCCGGCCGCTCCTCGGCGGGGGCTTGGGCACGGCGGCCGGGGCTTTCGGTGTTTTCGGCAGCAGCGCCGGCATTGCGGCATGGACGGCCGGTTTTTTCCTTGTGGCGGGCCGGGGACCGGGGGCCGCCTTAGCACCCGGGGGCGTCTCCCTGGCGGCCGTGCCGGCGCTCCCGGGCAGGCGCAGGCGCTGTCCGGCGCGAATCGTATACGGCGGCTTCAAGCCGTTGGCCCGCGCCATCTCGTACACGCCGACGCCGTTCAGCCGCGATATGCCGTACAGGGTCTCGCCGCCCCGGACCACGTGCTCCCGCCCGCGCGGCAGGACGACGCGCTGGCCCACCCGCAGATGGTAGGGCGGCCTGAGCCGGTTGGCGTCGATGATGGCGCGGACGAAAACCCCGTGCCGGCGCGAAAGGGCGTACACCGTGTCGCCGGCGCCGACAACGACGGCGCCGGGGGCGCCGGCGGCGGCAACGGGAGCACGCCCGGGCACCGGCAAAGGTGTCGCCGCGGGCGGCGGCGGGAGGTTGACGTCCCGCGGTTGGCGCCCCGGCGCCGGCCATTCGGCCCATCCGCAGCCCGCGGTCAGGAACAGCACGGCCACGATCCCCACGGCGGCCCGCCCGGCGGCGCGCGTCGAATTCATGGCCGGATTATCGCCAAGCGGCGCCTCCCGTTCAACGGCAACGCCCCTCAATCCGACGCCACTCCGGGCACCAGGGGCACGAAGCGCACCGGGTTCAGGTCCTCGGTCTCGATGCCGTATTCCGTGCGCAGGACCCGCACCAGGCGTTGATCGTCGTCGTCGCCCACGGGCACCACCATCACCCCGCCCACCGTCAGCTGCCCGACCAGGACCGGCGGCACGTCCACCGCCGCCGCGGTGACCACGATGCGCTCGAAGGGCACCTGCTCCGGCCAGCCCAGGGTGCCGTCCCCGACACGGGTCGTGATGTTGGTGAGCTTGAGCCGGGCGAACCGCTTCTCCGCCTCCGCCAACAGCGGCCGGTGGCGTTCGATGGAATACAGACGCCGGCACAGCTTCGACAGAATCGCCGCCTGATAGCCGGACCCGGTGCCGATCTCCAGCACCTTCATGCGCTCGCCCACCTCCAGGGCCTGGGTCATCTGGGCCACCACGATGGGCTGGCTCACCGTCTGGTGGTGGCCGATGGGCAGGGCCAGGTTGTCATAGGCCCGGTCGCGGAAGGGCTCGGGCACGAAGATTTCGCGCGGCACCCGCTCCATGGCCGCCAGAACCCGGGTATCGGTGACGCCGCCGCGCCGCAACTGGAGGACCAGACGGATCTTGCGGGAATCGGGGTTCACCGGAAAACCGCCCTCAGCGGCTTGAGAGACGGCGCGTGGGTGAGGTCGAGCGACAGGGGCGTGACCGAGACGGCGCCCCGTCTCACCGCGTCGAGGTCCGTGCCCGGCCGGGAGACCCGGCTCGACACGCTGGGAGCCGATCCAGAAGTACGGCTCGCCCCGGGGGTCGGTGCCTTGCACGAGCGCGCCGCCGATCTTGCGGCGGCCCTGCCGGGTGATCTCGACGCCGGTGACCGCGCGCGCCTCGACATCGGGGAAATTGACATTGATCATCACGTTGGTAGGCCATGTGGCGGCCGCCAGCCGGCCGACCACGTCGGCCGTCCAGCGCTCGGCCGTCTTCCACCTGGGCGCGTGCCGGTCCTCGGTCATCAGGCTGAGGGCAATGGCCGGAAAGCCGAGCAGCGTCGCCTCCATGGCCGCGGCGACGGTTCCCGAATAGGTCACGTCCTCGCCGATGTTGCCGCCCCGGTTGATGCCGGAGAGGATGATATCGGGCGGGCAGTCCTTCATCACGTGGTTGACGGCAAGGAGCACGCAGTCGGTGGGCGTGCCGTCGACGGCATAGCGCCGGCGGGACACCCTGCGCACGCGCAACGGCTGGCGCAGGGTCAGGGAATGGCTGGCGGCGCTCTGTTCGGTTTCGGGGACGACGACCCAGACCTCGCGGGCGATCGGGCGCATGACGCGTTCCAGGAGCTTCAGGCCGGGCGCGTGGACACCGTCGTCGTTGGAGATCAGGACCCGCGCCTTGGCCAGGTCCAGGGGCTTAGCCGGCATCGGGACCGACGCCGGGCGCGATCCGCTCGAGCCCGCCCATGTACGGCCTGAGGGCCTCGGGCACGGCCACCGAGCCGTCCGCCTGCTGGCAGTTCTCGAGGATCGCGATCAGGGTCCGCCCGACCGCCAGCGCGGACCCGTTGAGGGTATGGACGAAGCGGGTCTGCTTGTCGCCCTTGACCCGGAACCGGGCCTTCATGCGCCGCGCCTGGAAGTCGCCGCAGTTGGAACAACTGGAGATTTCGCGGTAGCGCCCCTGGCCCGGCAGCCACACCTCGATGTCATAGGTCTTGCGCGCCGCGAAGCCCATGTCGCCGGTCGACAGGAGCACCGTGCGGAACGGCAGGCCGAGCCGTTTCAGCACCTCCTCGGCGCACGTCGTCATGCGCTCCAGCTCGTCGTCCGAGTCCTCGGGCCGGGTGACGCTGACCAGTTCCACCTTGGTGAACTGGTGCTGGCGGATCATGCCGCGGGTGTCCTTGCCCGCCGCCCCGGCCTCGGAGCGGAAGCACCAGGTCATCGCCGCGTAGCGCCGGGGCAGATCGCCGGCCTCGACGATGCGGCCGGCGGCGATGTTGGTCAGCGGCACCTCGGCCGTGGGGATAAGCCACAGGCCCTCTTGGTCGACGGTGAACAGGTCGTCGCCGAACTTGGGCAGTTGCCCGGTGCCGAACAGGGCCTCGTCGCGGACCAGGGCCGGCGGGTTGACCTCGGTGTAGCCGAATTCGCCCGTGTGCAGGTCGAGCATGAACGACGCCAGCGCCCGTTCCATGCGCGCCAGGGCGCCGGTCAGCAGCACGAACCGCGACCCCGACATCCGGGCCGCCGTCTCGAAGTCCATCATCCCGAGCGCCTCGCCGATGTCGAAGTGCTCCTTCGGCGGGAAGGCGAAATCGGGTTTGTCGCCCCAGGTCCGGATTTCCTCGTTCGCCGTCTCGTCCGCGCCCTCGGGCACGTCGGCGGCGGGCAGGTTGGGCAGTTCCGCCAGCGCCGCATCCAGCGCCGCCGCGGCGGTGCGCGCCGCCGCCTCGGCCTCCTCCTCCTCGCCCTTCGAGCGCGAGACCTCGTCGATGAGGGCGCCGGCGTCCTCGCCCCGCGCCTTGGCGGCCCCGATCTCCCTGGCCGCGAGTTTGCGCCGGGCCTGGATGTCCTGGGCCCGGGTCAGGGCCCGGCGGCGCTTGCCGTCCAGTTCCACCAGCTGGGCGGAGGCGGGCTCCAGCCCGCGCCGCCGGAGCCCTTGGTCGAAGGCGTCCGGGTTGTCGCGAATCCACTTGATGTCGAACATGGAGGTGCCGCTGCCGGTGGGACGGAAAGCGCGGCCTTTATAGGGCCTCGGAGCCGGTTTGAGAAGGCCGGCGCCGGCGCCGGCGCCGGCGGAACGCCGGGCTCACGTGGCTTCCCCGGCGGCCCCGGCCTCGTCCTTCTCGTCGTCGCCCTGGGCCTGGGCGCGCTTCCTTTCGATGATGCGCACGGCCCAGATGGATATCTCGTAGAGCGCCATGGTGGGCAGGGCGAGGCCGATCTGGCTGATGATGTCGGGTGGCGTCAGGATGGCGGCGGCAACGAAGGCGATGACGATGGCGTACTTGCGCTTCTCCGCCAGACCCTTGGACGTGACCATGCCGACCCGGGCGAGAAGGGTCAGCACCACCGGCAACTGGAAGCACAGCCCGAAGGCGAAGATCAGGCGCATGACCAGGGACAGGTACTCGTCCACCTTGGCCTCGAGCTGGATGGGCAGCCCCCCGGCGCCGCCCATGGACTCGAAGCTGAGGAAGAATTTCCACGCCAGCGGAAAGATGAAGTAATAGACCAGCGCCCCGCCGGAGAAGAAGAGGATGGGCGTGGCCACCAGAAATGGCAAAAAGGCCTTCTTTTCGTTCGCGTACAGGCCGGGCGCGATGAACTTCCAAAGCTGTATGGCGATGAACGGGAAGGCGACGAACAGGGCGGTGAAGAACGACACCTTGATATAGGTGAAGAACGCCTCGTGCAGGCCGGTGAAGATCAGCCGCCGGTTGCCCCCCAGTTCGGTCAGGATGTCGGCCAGCGGCTGCACCAGAAAGCCATAGATAGAGGGCGCGAAGTAATAGGACGCGAAGAACAGGACGACGATGGCGATCAACGAATGGAGCAGCCGGCTGCGCAGCTCGACCAGGTGATCGAGCAGCGGCATTTTCTGCTCCCCCAGGGAGTCGTCGCGGTCTTCGTCCGCCACTGTCGGCTATCCGCTGGCCTTGGCCGGAGTATTGACCTCATCCTCCGGGTCCGGCGGCGCCGCCTTTGCCGCGGCCACCTTTGACACGGGCGCCGTTTTCCCGGACACGGCTTTCCTGGGCGCCGCTTTCCCGGACGCCGCCTTCCTGGGTGCCGCTTTCCCGGACGCCGCCTTCCTGGGTGCCGCTTTCCCGGACGGCGCTTTCCTGGGCGCCGCTTTCCCGGACGCCGCTTTCCTGGGTGCCGCTTTCCCGGGCGGCGCCTGTTCGGGCTCCGCTTCCGCGGCCGCCGTGCTGTCGGGTCCTGCCCGGGCGGCCGTGCCCAGGTCGATCTCGATGTCGCTCATGTCCATGTCGCGGGAGATGTCGCCGGTGGGGTCGATGGTGTTCTCGATCTCCTTGCCGATGTCCAGGCTGGACGCCGATACCAACTGGTCCTTGACGCCGTCCAGTTCGGCCTCGCGCATCACGTCGTCGAGCCCGCCCTGGAAGTCGCGGGCCATGGCCCGCGCCTTGCGCACCCACTTGCCCATGGTGCGCAGCGCCCGCGGCAAATCCTTGGGTCCGATGACAAGGAGGGCCAGGACCGCGACGATGAACAGTTCCTGCCAGCCGATGTCAAACATGGCGGCTCAGTGCTCCCGGCGGCGGGCGGAACCGCCCGCACATCCTCAGCCTTCTGCCGCCCGGTCCTTTTCCGGCGCCGGCGTGGCCACCGATTCCGATTTCAGGACCTTCGGTTCCTCCTCCGAGACGATCTCGTCCTCGTCGTCCTTCATGCCCTTTTTAAAGGACTTCAGGCCCTTGCCGAAGTCGCCCATGAGCCCGGAAATCTTGCCTCTGCCGCCGAACAAAAGGAGGACGACGGCCAGGACAATCAGCCAGTGCCAGATGCTAAACGTACCCATATCCGTTTTTTACCCAACTGTATTTCTGTTTGCGTTGCGTGGATAATGGCAGAAAGCCCTGGCCGCCGCAACGCCACCCGTGACCGGTGGACAGGAAACGGGAGTGGCGGAACGCTCAGCCTCCGCCGTCCGGCTCCAGGGGTTCGGAGGGCCCGTCCTCGGCGTCCGCCGGCCCGGCCTGCTCCTGTTCGGCGGTTTCGCCTTCCCCGGGACCGGGGCCGTGCACGGCCCTCAACACGCGGGACGCCTGGATGGCCGGACCCGAATCCAGCAGGCCGGCCGCCTTCAATTCCTCGAGTCCGGGCAGGTCGCTCAGCCTTTCCAGGCCGAAGTGGTCGAGAAAGGCGTCCGCGGTCGCCCAGGTCATGGGGCGCCCCGGCGTCCGCCGCCTTCCCGCGAGGCGGATCCAGCCCGCCTCCAGAAGCACGTCCAGGGTGCCGCGGTGCACGCTCACGCCGCGGATTTCCTCGATCTCGGCCCGGGTCACCGGCTGGTGGTAGGCGATGATGGCGAGGGTCTCGACCGCGGCGCGCGACAGCTTGCGGGAGACCCTGGTCTCCAGGACCAGCCGCGACGCGAGGTCCGGCGCCGTGCGAAAGGCCCAGGTCTTTCCCGCCCGCACCAGATTCACGCCCCGGTTGGCATAGCGGCGCTGAAGGTCCTCCAAAAGCGCCGCCAGGTCCGTCCCTTCGGGCAGGCGCTGGGCGAGGACGCGTTCGGGCAAGGCCTCGGCGGAGGCGAACAGGATCGCCTCCAACAGCCGCAGGTTCTGGGCGTCGCCGTCGCTCATGCCGCCGTCGCTCATGAGCCGTCATGCTCCCGCGTCCGGCTCCGCGGCCCCTGGGCGCCCGCCGGCGCGCCCTTGGTGGCGCGCAGGTAGATGGGCCCGAAGGGGCCGCTCTGGCGCAGGGTGAGCCTGCCGGCGCGGGCCAGTTCCAGGGTGGCGGCGAAGGTGGAGGCGACGGCCGAGCGCGCCGCCAGCCCGCCCGCCTGTCCGCGGGGCAGCCCCGGGGGCAGGAAGCGCCACAGGCTTTCCCAGTCCGACGTCCCGCCAAGCAGCCGGTGCAGGTGCTTGAGCGCGTCCTCGACGGAGTAAAGCTCCCACGGCTCGATGCGCAGCGTCCGCGCGTCGCCAAGGCGTTTCAGGTTGCCGTAGGCCTTGAGCAGGTCGTACAGGGTGACCTCGAAAACACTGGTGGAGACGCTGACGAACGCCTCCGGCGCGCCGCGCGGAAAGAACTCCCGGCCCAGGCGCGCCCGCGCCATGAGACGCGTGCCCGTGTCCCGCACCGCCTCCAGGCGCCGCAACTGGAAGGCCAGGGCCGCCGCCATCTCCTCGCCGCTGGGCTCGTCCTCGCCGCCCAGGTCGGGGAGCAGGAGCCGCGACTTCAGGTACGCCAGCCACGCCGCCATCACCAGGTAGTCGGCGGCCAGCTCCAGGTTGATGCTGCGCGCCTGGGCGACGAAGGCCAGGTACTGGTCGGCCAACTGAAGGATGGAGATCTGGGCCAGATCCACCTTCTGGTCCCGCGCCAGGGAGAGCAGGACGTCGATCGGCCCCTCGTAGCCCTCGATGTCGACGACGAACGCCGGCGTTTCCGTTTGCCGGGGGGCCTCCGCCTCGAACTCGTCCAGGTCTGTCATCGATCCCCCGTCAATAGCCCAACAGCGTGGGGATAAGATCGCTCAGGTAGGCCGCTGGTGCGTCGACCAGCCACCAGAAAACGTCCAGGTCCATCCCCAGCATGTCGCCGATAAGCGGAAGGATGAACACGGGCCCCAGAATAATGAAAATCCCGTGGCGTTCCAGCCGCGCCAGCCGTATCGCCAACGGCGGCGGCAACAGCCCCACGGCGACCCGGCCGCCGTCCAGCGGCGGTATGGGCAGCAGGTTCAGCACACACAGCAAAAGGTTGATCCATAAGGAGTTGGCCAGGTTCTCGGCAACCCACAGGGCGACGTCGCCGGAAAGATAGGGCACGCCGTGGAACAGCGCCGCCGAAACCACCGCCAGCGCCAAATTCATCGCCGGCCCCGCCGCCGCCACCAGCACCATGTCGCGCCGGGGACGGCGCAGCCGGGCGAAGTTCACCGGCACCGGCTTGGCGAACCCGAACAGCATTTGCCCGCCCGCTGCGAACAGCATCAGCGCCGGCAGCACCACGGTGCCGAAGCGATCGACGTGGCGGAACGGGTTGAAGGTGACCCGGCCCAAACGGTACGCCGTGTCGTCCCCCAGCCGCAAGGCGACCCAGCCGTGGGCCGCCTCGTGCAGGGTGATGGCGAGCAGGATGGGTATCGCCCACACCATAGCGATATTCCCGATGGCCTCTGACAGCCTGGGCAGGATGTCCCCTAAACCCACGGCGTTCCTTCCAGCAATTCCCCGAGCCGCGCCTGGGCGTCCTCCCGGTCCAGGGGTTGCGGCGGCTGCCGCATGCTCTCGGCCCGCCCCAGGCGCGCCCGTGCCGCTTCGCTGAGCGGAGAACAGGCGGCGGCGGCCTCCATTTCGGCCATGTCGCCGTTACAAAGGAGCACGAGGTCGCAACCGGCGGCAAG
>JACZWD010000102.1 GCA_022572335.1 Pseudomonadota bacterium | reverse complement strand
CGGTTGGCGCCGGTGATCAGCACGGTAGGCATGGCGAACCCCTCTTTCCCCGCGATCCGCTCCCCTGGGACGGGGCCGCGGGCACCCAGTATACGAAGCCCGTGCGCATTCAGACCACCCGTTCGATGGCCATGGCGGTGGCCTCGCCGCCGCCGATGCACAAGGCGGCGACGCCCTTCCTCAGGTCGTACTTTTGCAAAGCGGCGAGCAGGGTGACGATGATGCGCGCACCCGACGCGCCGATGGGATGGCCGAGCGCGCAGGCGCCGCCGTGCACGTTGACCTTGTCATGGGGGATGTCCAGATCCCGCATGGCGGCCATGGTGACCACGGCGAAGGCCTCGTTGATCTCGTACAGGTCCACCTCTCCCAGGCTCCAGCCGGCCTTGTCCAGGACCTTGCGCACCGCCTCGATGGGGGCCGTGGTGAACCAGGCCGGGGCCTGGGCGTGGGTGGCATGGGCAGCGACCGTGGCCAGGGGCGCGATGCCCCGCCTGTCGGCCTCGGACCGGCGCATCAGCACCAGCGCCGCGCCGCCGTCGGAGATGGAGCTGGAGTTGGCCGCCGTCACCGTGCCGCCCTCGCGGAAGGCGGGCTTGAGGCCGGGGATCTTGTCGGGCTTCGCCTTCAGCGGCTGCTCGTCCACGGCCACCACCGTCTCGCCGTGCCGCGTCTTCACGGTGACCGGCTCGATCTCGGCGGCGAAGGTGCCGTCCTCGATCGCCGTCTTGGCGCGCCTCAGGGATTCGATTGCGAACGCGTCCTGGGCCTCGCGGGTGAACTGGTAGGCCTCGGCGGTGTCCTCGGCGAAGGTGCCCATCAGGCGGCCCTTGTCGTAGGCGTCCTCGAGGCCGTCGACGAACATGTGGTCGTAGATCCGCCCGTGGCCCATGCGAAAGCCGCCGCGGGCCTGCAGGTAGGGCGCGTTGCTCATGCTTTCCATGCCGCCGGCGACCTTGACGGCGCCCGCGCCGGCGATGAGGGAATCCACGGCAACCATGGCCGCCTTCATGCCCGAGCCGCACATCTTGTTGACCGTGGTGCAGCCGACGTCGTCGGGGACGCCGGCGCCTGGCCGACGCCGGCGGCCAGCACCAGGCCCATGATCACCTCGCCCGCGTCCCCCGGCTCGACGCCGGCGCGATCCAGGGCGGCGCGGATGGCGGCGCCGCCGAGCCCGGGCGCCGGCACGTCCTTGAGCGCACCCTGGAAGCCGCCCATGGGCGTGCGGGCGGCGCCGGCGATGACGATGGGGTGGGGGGCGGTCATGTCACGTCCTTTCCATCCCTCAATAGGGCGTGCCGTCCCGGCGGACGAATTTCGGTGCGCCGTCGACATGGCGCCGGAGCATGTCGATGTCGGGATAATCGACATCGTCGCCGGCGCTGCGGTCGCCGACCTCGATGTAGAGGGCGTCCCGGTCCGACCGGTTGATCAGATGGTGACCGTCGCCGGAGCCGGCGGGAAACCCGGCGGCCATGCCGGCCGACAACGTCTGCTCGCCGGCATCGGTGACGAGGACCAGTTCGCCCTCGACCACGTACACGAATTCGTCCTGGCGGCTGTGCCAGTGGCGCTGCGAAGACAGCACTCCCGGCGGCAGGCGCACCAGGTTGACGCCGAAGTTGCTCAGCCCGAGGGCGTCGCCCAGGGCGCGCTTCTTGCGCGCCGCCACGGCCGCCGCGAACGGTTGCGGATAGGCCGAGCCCACCTTGGCCGGCACCGTCGAGGGATCGACGGCGGGCAGGCGCAGGGTACTTTGTCTGGCGTTTGTCATCGGTTCCGTCTCTCGTTCGTTCTTTGCGTTCGTCCCAATTCCCGCTCAGCGGATGAGCTGGATCTCGACGCCGATATCCAGGTCACACCATCTGCGGTCTGCGGTAAGCGCCGGCCTGTTTAGCTGTTCGGCGAGTGAAAGGCAGGCGCGATCGGCAAGGGAGAGTCCCCGGTGCTTGGTAACCGGGCGCAGCCTAGCGACGCTCAGGGCCTGGTCCAAGCCGAACTCCGCGACGGTGAGGTCGAGATCGGCAACCGTGGCACGGATTTCCGGATCGGACATCCCCTTATCCGCCATCCTGCTGGCGACTTCCGCCAGGTTCACTGCCGAAATAGTCGAATCACCGAGGTGTCGTCTTACGACATCCGCTCCCGATTCCCGCAGGAGGAAGGCGATAACGGCGGAGGCGTCGACAACGACCTTACTCACCTTGACTCTCTTGTTCGGCCTCGCGTTCCCTCTCGGCGATCAGCTCGTCGACCCAGCTCTCGCCAGGCTTCGCATATTTGGCCACCCGTTCCTGGGCGCGCCGCCAAGCCCCCTCGCGGCTCACAATCCGAAGCTCGCCGTCGTCGAAACGCATCACCACTTCGTCCTCCGCCTTTACGCCCATCGCCTTGCGATAGGCCGCCGGGATGACCACCCGGCCGCCGGGGCCGACCTTGACGGTCACCGGTTCGGGAACTTTGCCCGCACTCGGTTGTGCGAGAACGTTCCACACGTGTTGGTACCGAATCCCTAAATAATTGGCGATTTCCGAGCGCGAGTACCCCGCTCCATCGAGGGCGCGGATCTTGTCGGACTTGGTCGAGAGACCCGCGACAACCTCGTCCATCGGACCACGGTCATCGGCCGCAGCAGGAGAATCCATAACATCCCTCCTAATGGGCAAAAGATTCAATTATGGCCTACGTTATGATTTATGACATATTTTTATTACTATGTCAATATAACAGTTAACATGTTAACCCGTCTCCTCGAACAATTCCCGGCCGATGAGCCAGCGGCGGATTTCCGAGGTTCCGGCGCCGATCTCATAGAGCTTGGCGTCGCGCAGGAGGCGGCCCGTCGGGTGCTCGTTGATGTAGCCGTAGCCGCCCAGGCACTGGATGGCCTCGAGGGCCATCCAGGTGGCCCTTTCGGCGGCATAGAGGATGGCCCCGGCGGCGTCCTTGCGCGTCGTCGCCCCCCGGTCGCAGGCGCGGGCCACCGCGTAGACGTAGGCCTTGCAGGCGTTCATCGTGGTGTACATGTCGGCGAGCTTGCCCTGCATGAGCTGGAAGGTGCCGATGGGCTGGCCGAACTGCCGGCGCTCGTGGACGTAGGGCACGACCACGTCCATGCACGCCTGCATGATGCCGAGCGGCCCGGCGGCAAGCACCGCGCGCTCGTAATCGAGCCCGCTCATGAGCACGTCGACGCCGCGCCCCGCCCCGCCGAGCATGTTTTCGGCCGGCACCTCGCATTCGTCGAACACCAGCTCGCAGGTGTCGGAGCCGCGCATGCCCAGCTTGTCCAGCTTCTGCGCCGTGGTGAACCCCTTGAACCCCTTCTCGACGATGAAGGCGGTGATGCCCCGGGCGCCGGCGTCGGGGTCGGTCTTGGCGTAGACCACCAGGGTATCGGCCGCGGGGCCGTTGGTGATCCACATCTTGGTGCCGTTGAGCACGTAGCGGTCGCCCTTCCTGTCGGCGCGCAGGCGCATGGAGACCACGTCGGAGCCGGCGCCGGCCTCGCTCATGGCCAGGGCGCCGACGCGCTCGCCGGCGATCAGCCCGGGCAGGTAGGCGCGCTTCTGGGCGTCGGTGCCATGGCGGCGGATCTGGTTGACGCAGAGGTTGGAATGGGCCCCGTAGCTGAGGCCCACCGAGGCCGAGGCGCGGCTGATCTCCTCCATCGCCACCACGTGCTCCAGATAGCCCATGCCGGCGCCGCCGAAGTCCTCCTCGACCGTGATGCCGAGGAGGCCCAGATCCCCCATCTTGCGCCACAGGTCGGCGGGGAACGCGTTGTCGCGGTCGATCCCCGCGGCGCGCGGGGCGATTTCCCGGCCGGCGAAGCCGCGCACGGTCCGGCGCAGCATGTCCGCCGTCTCGCCAAGGCCGAAGTCCAGGCCGGGGAAGTCGTTGGCAACCATGGCCGTTCCACCTGTCGGGGCGGTTTCGCGGGTCCATTCGGACCGCCAAAAGGGTGCGCATGCCTGACGCGGCGGCGCCTCCGGGACCGTCATGCCAAGCGCGCCTCCCCCGGGCGAACGGGCGCATCGTACTTTACGTTTACGTAAACGTCAACTAAGAAGAGGCAAACATATCAATTGGGTGCCGTCGTATTTCCCGGCACCCTGAACCGAATTGACTTCCCGTTATCTCCCCTTCGCCCGCCACCGTTCGAGGGCGGCGCGGACCTTGGCGACAAGCGGGTGCTCGATATGCTCGAAAATGGCCAAAGCCGCGTCCGCTTTGGAAATGGCCTCGTTCGTCCGGCCCAGACTGTCGAGCGCCAGCGCCCAATTCCACTGGGAAATGGCCTCGCCCTCTCGGTCGCCAATCTCGCGGGCGATATCCAGGTATTGTTCATAATACTCGATAGCGCGCCGGGGCTTGCCCAACAATTCATAGGCGATGCCCAGGTTCCCCAGGGCGGTGCCCTCGCCCGCCCGGTCGCCGATCTCGCGGGCGATGTCCAGGCGTTGTTCAAAATACTCGATGGCACGCCGAGGCTCGTCCAGGTCAGCCCAGGCGTTGCCCAGGTTCCCCAGGGCGTTGCCCTCAAGCCGCCGGTCGCCGATCTCGCGGGCGATGTCCAGGCTCTGTTCAAGATACTCAATGGCGTGCCGGGGTTCTCCCAACACGCGATAGGCGATCCCCAGATTGCCCAGGGCGCCGCCTTCAACCCGCCGGTTGCCAATTTCGCGGGCGATGTCCAGGACCTGTTCATGACTCTCGATGGCACGAGGGAGTTCACCCAACTGTTTGTAGACGTTTCCCAGGTTGCCCAAGTGGCCTCCTTCCGCCTCTCGGTCTCCGAGACGTTGGGCCGCCTTGAGTCCATCCTCCAGCCAGCGGATATGCTCGCGGCGATGCAAGCGCAGGGCAAGGACATAGACCCCGACATTGGGAAATTCGCTGCAAAGCCGCGCCGCTGCCTCGTCTGCTTCGGCACGCGCCGCGGCCCAGGCCTGACCTACGGTTATGTTGCCCCACTCCTGGTCCGCGAGAGCCAACCCGACTAATACCTTGTCGCCGCCTTCGAGGTACATGGCGGTGGCAGCCGCGAGCACGTCCTTGTAATGTGCCGCGTGGCGAAGCGCGATGCGGTTGAGATCTTCTTTCTTTGCCGTTATCCGTCCCAAATCGCGCATGAGGTCGTGGAGGCGGTAGCGTTTGCGCCCTTCGTCGAACAGCAACAGCCCTCGATCGACCAGGGCGGCCAAACCGTCACGCGCTTCATCTTCGTCCTCGGCCTCCCATACTGCGGCTGCCCCAGCTGTGGCGAAGCCGGCCGGGAACACGGCCAGCATCCGCCAACGTGCCGCCGAGGCCGCGTCATCGAGTTCCAGTTGTTCGACGCTGAGACCGAGGGTGGCGCCCACGTCGATGCCCTGAAACTGGAGCTTTTCCAGGCGCTTGCGTTCGTCGGAGAGGGCCGAAAGGTACTCCTCCACGCTCCAATCGCGGCGGGCCTTGAGGAAGGTGCCGGCTGCGCGCAGGGCCAAGGGCAGGCGGCAGCAGGCCTCGGCCAGCTTGTCCAGTTCTTCCTCGCCTGCCCGGCCCTCGCTCATGATGGAGACCAACAGGGCCCTGGCTTCGTGCTCCGCTAATGCCTCCAGGTCGATCCGCTGAATACCGGAAAGCTCGATCCGGGCCCGCGAGGTGACGAGCGCCGCGGCGGGCGGTGGCGGCATCAGGTTCTTGACCTGCGCCGCATCCTTCGCGTTGTCGAAGATCAACAGCGCCCGCTTTTCGGCAAGGACGCCGCGGTACATTCCTGCCATCTGGGCGGCGTCTTCCGGCGGCTTGAAGGCGGGGTCGAAGGCCTGCACCACCCGCGCCATAGCCGCCTCGGAGGTCAACGGCGCTTTGGAAAGGCCCTGCATGTCCAGGACAATTTGCGCGTCGGGATAGGCACCCTTCAGGCGGTGCGCCACGTGTACCGCGAGTGCGGTCTTCCCCACACCCCCCATGCCGCCCAGGGCGGAAACCACGGCCGCCGCGCCCTCGCTATGGGTCAGTTGGTCCGAGAGAACCCGAATTTCCTCTTCACGCCCCCCGAAGTCCGCCAAGTCGGGGGGCAGTTGGTGCAGGGAGTCGACGCGCAGGTCTTGTGGGGCGAGGTTTGCTCGCTGCGGAGCCTCGCGGACAACCCCTTGTGGTATGGGCTCGGGTGGTGCGTGCCCCGGCCTGGGTTTCTTGATCAGACGATCCGCAAGGTTGATGGCGGCCCGGATAAGGAATACGACGACCAACACGAAAACGACGGCAGCCACAAGGGCCAGGAACCCGGACCACGTGGGCTCCTGAATGAACCGCTGGAACCAGTCAATGAGCTTTTCAACGACCTTTTCCATACGCCCAAGCATACTCCGTCCGGTCAACTTCCGGCAGTGCAAATGGCGCGGAGGCGCGCCAACGGAACAGGCCGATAATTAGCAGACAACCCTCGATACCCATGTAGGCCAAGACTGTTTTCTTATCCGTTCTTGGTGATCACGGAGACGGACCGAACGCGGCCGCTAGGCTCTGTTGGGTTGGCTGGCAGGAGGGTGTCGTGCGGCATCGCCGCCTTCGCGGCCATGATGGCCGGACCGCAGTGTGAGCGCCGAGACGGCTCAGGCGCCCGCCGCCGCCCGCTCCTTGCGCCTGAGAAGCTGGGAGCATTGGGCCTTGAGGGTGTCCAGTTCGCCGACGATGGCGGCGATGTCCTTTTGCTGGCGCGCCAGCACGGCGCGGCGTTCGGCGATCTTCTCGAGGAAGAGGCGGAGCTGCGCCACCTGCGTCGGGTCGGTGTCGTAGAGGTCGATGATCTCGCCGATTTCCCCGAGGGAGAACCCCAGGCGCTTGCCGCGCATGATCAGCTTCAGGCGCACCCGGTCCCGGGGCGCGTAGACGCGCCGCTGGCCCTGGCGCACGGGCGCCACCAGGCCCTTGTCCTCGTAGAAGCGTATGGTGCGCGTGGTGACGCCGAACTCGCGCGCCAGGTCCCGGATGCCGTATGTCTCCGCCATGGCCCGGAGGGTACTTTACCTTTACGTAAAGGTAAAGCGGGCTCTCGGCGCAAAAAACGGGGCTATTCCAGCGTTCGCATTTTCCGGCCCTGGCTTGTCTTCCGCATATTCACGGTTTGGATTTCACTACAAAGAACACAGAGACCACAGAGAAAGAACCACAGAGGCAATGAAAAGCGGCGCGTCGCGCCGCATCCGACTATCTCTGTGGGAACCTCTGTGGTCTCTGTGGGCTCTGTGGTTCATCCGACCGCCGGGCCGAAATCCCAAGTTTCGTGATTTTCAAAACGGCCTACCCGCGGAAGGCCCTGAAAACTGCCCCTACGTGGCCCGCCCCTTACAGCAGGATCAGCGCCGCCAGCCCGAGGAAGCCGAAGAAGCCGACCACGTCGGTGATCGCCGTCAGCACCACGCCCGAGGCGACGGCGGGGTCGATCCCGGCGCGCTCCAGGACCAGCGGTATCGTCGTGCCCGCCAGCCCGGCCACCACCATGTTGATGATCATGGCGAGCGCGATGACCACGCCAAGGGCCGGGCTGCCGAACCAGAACCAGGCGACGCCGCCGGTGAGAGCGGCAAACAGGATGCCGTTGAAGCCGCCGACCAGCAGTTCCTTGCCGATCACCCGGAAGGTGTTGGTGGGGTTCAGTTCCTTCATGGCCAGGGCGCGCACCGTCACGGTCATGGTCTGGGTGCCGGCGTTGCCCCCCATGGAGGCGACGATGGGCATGAGCACCGCCAGGGCCACGATCTGCTCGATGGTGGCCTCGAACAGACCGATGACGAGGGACGCCAGGACGGCGGTGGCCAGGTTCACCACCAGCCACGAGAACCGCGAGCGCGTGGTGTCCACGGCGGCGCTGTAGAGATCGTCCTCGCGCACGCCGCCCATGCGCATGATGTCCTCTTCCAGCTCCTCGTGGATGACGTCGACCACGTCGTCGATGGTGATGGCCCCGACCAGACGCCCGCCGTCGTCGACCACCGGCGCCGAGACCAGGTCGCGCTGGCGGAACAGGAACGCCACGTCCTCCTGGTCGGTTTCCACCGGGATCAACTTCATCTCGGCGTCCATGATCTCGGTCACCGGCACCGGCCGCCGGGTGCGCAGCAGGCGGCTCAGCGGCACCGCCCCCACCGGCTTGTGGGCGGGATCGACGACGAAGATGTCGTAAAAGACCGACGGCAACGCATCCTCTTCCAGGTCGGCGCTGTGGCGCATGAAGTCGATGGTCTGGCCGACGTTCCAGAACGTGGGCACGGTCACCAGTTCGCGCTGCATGAGGCGGCCGGCGCTGTCCTCGGGGTAGGCCAGGCCCTCCTCGATGAGGGTGCGCTCGCCGGCGGGGATTGCCCCCCGCCCCCTTCGCTGTTCGGCCTCGTCCAGTTCCTCGATGATCTGGACGGCGTCGTCGCTTTCCAGTTCGGCGACGGCGGCCGCCACGTCCGCGATTCCCAGCCGCTCGATGATCTCGTCGCGGACCGTCTCGTCCAGCTCGGACAGGATTTCCGCGTCGAAGTCGTCGCGGATGACATCGATCAGGGCGTGGCGTTCGTCGGCGCTCAGGTGCTCGAGCAGGTCGGCGACGTCGGCGTAGTGCAGCGGCGCGATCAGGTCCTTGACCCGCGCGCCGTCGCCCGCGGCCAGGGCCTCGACCAGGTCATGCTCGAGCCGCCCGCTGGCCAGTTCGTAGACGGCCTCGTCGGGCTCCGTCGCCGCGTGGCCTTCCGTGGTGTGCGCCGGATCGGTCACGACCCTGTCCTCCCTTCGTCTCGCAGGATTTGGGCCCGGTTCAGGTATCGGCGCCCCGCCAGGCCCCTAGCAGCCGGCCGCGTCAACGCCCCCATACGATACGAGGCCCGGTTACGGCGGGCCTCGGAAACTGGTGCGGTCGAGAAGACTCGAACTTCCACGGGGTCTCCCCCACAGCGACCTCAACGCTGCGCGTCTACCAATTCCGCCACGACCGCGAATTCCCTTGCGGCAACGCAAAGGGTTGCCGTTACATGGGCGCCGGAATAGCAAATTCGCGGGCCGCGATCAAGCGCCCACACGGAACACCGAGAGGAATGACCGAGGTGACGGGACTGGCCCTGCCGACAGAGCCGGCGGCCATCCGCCGGGAAACGGTGGATTGGAGGATCAGCGAGGGTCCCCAGGACTACGCCGATGCGGTCGCCTTCATGGAACGCCGCGTCCAGGCCATCCGCGACGGCCGGGCGCCGGAGACCGTGTGGCTGCTCGAACACCCGCCGCTGTACACGGCCGGCACCAGCGCCCGCGCCGACGAGTTGCTGGACCCCGGCCGCTTCCCCGTGTTCCGCACCGGCCGCGGCGGCCGCTACACCTATCACGGCCCCGGCCAGCGGGTGGCCTATGTGATGCTCGATCTGACGACGCGGGGAAACGACGTGCGCGCCTTCGTCCGCGGCCTGGAGGCATGGCTGATCGCCACCCTGGC
>JACZWD010000101.1 GCA_022572335.1 Pseudomonadota bacterium | reverse complement strand
GGGGACGCCCCCGCGGCCCCCGGCGTCGTCGCGCGCCGCTTGTGGTGCATGCACACCAAGGCGCGACGCGCTCCTAGCCGGAAACCTCGCAACGCCGTCGTATGGGTACACTTTAGCTGATACAGGCCACTAGACAGCCGGGGAGAACCACCATGTCGAAAACCGCGCGGCCGCGCCGCAGCGTCCTTTACATGCCGGGGTCCAACGCCCGGGCGCTGGAGAAGGGCCGGACCCTTGCCGCCGACGGCCTGATCCTCGACCTCGAGGACGCCGTCGCCCCCGACGCCAAGGAAATGGCGCGCCAGCAGATCGGCGCCGCGCTCAAGGCCGGCGGCTACGGCGCACGCGAACTGATCGTCCGGGTCAACGGCCTGGAATCGCCGTGGGGCTACGACGACATCGTCGCCGCGGCGGGTTTCGGGGCCGACGCCATCCTCCTGCCCAAGGTGGAGAGCGCCGGCGCGGTCCATCAGGCGGAAACCATCATGGAGGCGTCCGGGGCGCGCCAAGAGCTCTCCGTCTGGTGCATGATGGAAACGCCCCTGGGCATGCTGCACGCCGAGGAAATCGCCGAAGCCAGCCCGCGCATCGGCGCCCTGGTCATGGGCACCTCGGATCTGGCCAAGGACCTGTACGCCGCACACACCCGCGATCGCCTGCCCATGATCACCGCGCTTGGCCTGTGCATGCTGGCGGCCCGCGCCGCGGGCATCGCCATCCTCGACGGGGTGCATCTGGACCTCGGCGACGACGAGGGTTTCGCCTATTCCTGCCGGCAGGGCAAGGAGCTGGGTTTCGACGGCAAGACCCTGATCCATCCCAAGACCATCGACGTCGCCAACGAGGTCTTCGGACCCTCCGAAGAGGAAGTGGAATGGTCGCGCACCATTATCGCCGCCCACGCGGAGGCGGAAAAGGACGGCAAGGGTATCGTCGTCGTCGACGACAAGCTGATCGAAAACCTGCACGTTCTCAACGCCGAGCGCGTGGTGGCCATGGCCAAGGCCATTCGCGACATGGAATCGGCGGCCGGGTAAGGGGGCGCGCGCATTGCCGGAACCGTCGCCGGCGGCGCCGTCGGTTGGTCCGGTGCCTTTTCGACCGCCCGCAGGTATTCGTGCCCCGGAATACAGGATTTCGCGGCGATTGTGGAATATCGTTGTAATTGCCGACGGGGTCTGCCAAATAATGAGGCGTCAGGTACGCAGGTCCTGGGAAACCCACGTAACGCGCCGCCGAGACGGCGCTCCTGACGCCTCTTGGAGCCGGCAAGGCTCCGCGTACTTGAAAGCAGCTCCTCAGCTTCGCTCCACACCTTCCCCTCGGGCGTACCCTGGGCAGAGAATCGCCCGAGGGTCCGGGTGGATGTGGCCCGTTTCCGGTCCGCCTCGTCACCGGGGCATTCCGTCCACGGACCGTCGATAGCTAAAAATCCCGTCTCACGAGCGGACCCAGGGGACCAAATCCCCTGGATCGAGGGCGCGGACTGGGCACAGTCCGCAATCCCTCCGGCGAACACACCACGTCGGCCGTGCCGACCTGACGGTTCGCCATTCCACGGAGCCGGCCGATCTCCACCAGGGAGAACCCGACCGTGTCCGCGAATGGTCCGCCTCGCTGGAGAAACGAGGACTTCCGCCGGCAACCGGTACCGCCTGCCGGGGCCGAAGCCACGATCGGCGCTGCCCGGTCGCCTCCCCTCGGCTTCCCCGGCACACGGGGCGCCGGCTCCACTCCGGGTCAACGCCTTCCCGCAAAGGCCGCAGGGTCCCGAAAGACCGTTTGGCCCGATGCGGAAATGCATCGCATCGACGCTTTCACGTACGGATACCATGATGATAAAGAACGCAGGCGCGTTTCAATACAAAAGTTTCCCGTTTCTAGAGTTTTCTGTGTATAAATTTCCAACATTTACACAATTGACCCACACGTTATCCACATAAACATACACATGCTTCGAGAACATATAGAAAAACCAATACCTTATGCACGTGCGGTCAATACTTCTATTTCGAGCCCTCTCAAATAAATGGTTGCCGGCCGTGGACGGGCACGCGACAGGATGGGTGCCGGGGGCGTCTCGGCACCTGCGAACATTGACTTGCGTCTGCCGGACGGTTAAACGGTTCGGGCGCCGGCACGACGTCGCCGAGGTGTTCCCGATCTCTCGAGGTGAATACCAAGGGGCGCTGATCATGACCCATAGAGACGGCTTACCAAGGTTTTCGGCTAGGAGCGCGCGCTGTTTCGATGCGGGGCATCGCGAAGCGTGCGCGACGCCGTCCGAAAGCCTTGGTAAGCCGCCGTTGCGGTCGCGTAGGCGGCCCGGCGGGGGCGTCGAAAAGTTTTGACGATGCGCCGCATCGCCTGCGACTTTCCTCCTGCCCGGCGAGCCGCCTGCGCGATCTCTATGAGTCCTGATCAGCGCTCCTTGGTATAGGCCTATGAAATCCGGAAATCGGCCCCTCTCGCCCTTCCTGATGTACCGGCCGCAATTGACCTCGGTCCTTTCCATCACCCACCGGTTGACGGGACTCGCGCTGGCCGCCGGCACACTGCTTTTCACCCATTGGTTGACGTCGGCCGCCTACGGGCCGGAGGCGTTCGCGCGGGCCCAGGCGCTCATCGGTTCGGTGTTCGGGCGGCTGTTGCTGTTCGGGTGGACGCTTGCCCTCTTCTATCACCTGTGCAACGGCATCCGGCACCTGGCGTGGGACGCCGGGTGGGGGTTCGAACTGCCTCGGCTCAAGGCCACGGGATGGGTCGTGATCGTCGTCTCGATCACCTTGACCTTCCTTTCCTGGGCCGCCGGCTACGCCGTCAGGGGCGGCGCCTGATGGACATGCGGTCGCCGCTCGGCCGGGTCCGCGGCCTCGGTTCCACCAAAGACGGAGTCGCCCATTGGTGGGCCCAACGGGTGACCGCCGTGGCCCTGGTGCCGCTCACCCTGTGGTTCGTGGTCTCGGTGGTTTCGCTCGTCGGCGCCGATTACGCGGCCTACAAGGCCTGGGTCGGGATACAGGGCAACGTGGTGTTGCTGGTGCTCCTGATCGTTACCCTGTTTCACCACACGCAGCTCGGCCTCCAGGTAATCATCGAGGACTACGTGCACGGCGAGGCGGCCAAGGTGGCAAGCCTGATGGCCATCAAGTTCACGGTCGTTCTGTTGGGCGCCTCTTGCGTTCTCGCCGTTCTCCGCGTCTCGTTCGGCACCTGAGGAAACCATGGCCCCCGCCTACGAGATCGTCGATCACTCCTACGATGTCGTTGTCGTCGGCGCCGGCGGCGCCGGCCTCAGGGCGGCCCTGGGGATGTCGGCGGCGGGATTGAAAACCGCCTGCATCACCAAGGTCTTTCCGACCCGCAGCCACACGGTGGCGGCCCAGGGCGGCATCAGCGCGGCCCTGGGCAACATCGACGAAGACCAGTGGCAGTGGCACATGTACGACACGGTCAAGGGCGCGGACTGGCTCGGCGACCAGGACGCCATCGAATACCTGTGCCGCGAGGCGATCCCGGCGGTCATCGAGCTCGAGCATATGGGCGTGCCGTTTTCCCGCACGCCCGACGGCAAGATCTATCAGCGTCCGTTCGGCGGCCACACGCGGGCCGGCGACCATGCGCCCGTTTCCCGCGCCTGCGCCGCCGCCGACCGCACGGGGCATGCCATTCTGCACACCCTGTACCAACAGTCCCTGAAGCACGAGGCCGAGTTTTTCATCGAGTACATGGCCATCGACCTGCTGATCGACGGCGACGGCGCCTGCCGGGGCGTCGTCGCCTGGAACCTGGACGACGGCTCGATCCACGTGTTCCGCGGCCACGCCACGGTTCTCGCCACCGGCGGCTACGGCCGCGCCTATTTCTCCTGCACGTCGGCGCACACCTGCACGGGCGACGGCAACGGCATGGTGGCCAGGGCCGGACTGCCTTTGCAGGACATGGAATTCGTGCAGTTCCACCCCACCGGCATTTACGGCACCGGCATGTTGATCACCGAAGGCGCCCGCGGCGAGGGCGGATACCTGACCAATTCCGAGGGCGAACGCTTCATGGAGCGCTATGCGCCCCTGTCGAAGGACCTGGCCTCGCGCGACGTGGTCAGCCGGTGCATGACCATGGAGATTCGCGAGGGCCGCGGGGTGGGCGAGCACAAGGACCACCTGCTTCTGCATCTGGAACACCTGGGCGAGGAGGTCCTGGAGCTGCGCCTGCCGGGGATCACCGAAACGTCGAGGATCTTCGCCGGTATCGACACCGCCAAGGAGCCCATCCCGGTGCTGCCCACCGTGCATTACAACATGGGCGGCATTCCCACCAATCCCATGGGCGAGGTGTTGCGCCCGACGGCGGACGATCCGGATCGGGTGTGCCCGGGGCTCATGGCCATCGGCGAGGCGGCGTGCGCCTCGGTGCACGGCGCCAACCGGCTGGGAACGAACTCGCTCCTGGACCTGATCGTTTTCGGCCGCGCCGCCGCGTTGCGCGCCGCCGAGGTGATCACCCCGGGGGCGGCCCACAAACCGCTGGACACCACGGGGGTCGACCATGCCCTGTCCCGGCTGGACCGGCTGCGCAACGCCTCGGGTTCGCTGAAAACCAGCCAGATCCGGCTCACCATGCAGCGCGCCATGCAGGACAACGCCGCCGTGTTCAGGACCCGCGAGGTCCTCGACGAGGGCTGCCGCAAGCTCGACGACGTGTGGAACAGCCTGTCCGATATCCAGGTCAACGACCACTCGTTGATCTGGAACACGGACCTGGTGGAGGCTTTGGAACTGGAGAACCTGGTGGCCTGCGCCAAGACGACCATGGTTTCGGCCCAGGCGCGCCAGGAAACCCGCGGCGCCCATGCCCGCGAGGACTTTCCCGATCGTGATGACGAAAACTGGATGAAGCACACCCTTTCCTGGCTCGACGGCGCCGGCACGGTGACGCTCACCTACCGGCCGGTGCACACCTATACGCTCAGCGAAGACGTCGACTACATCGAGCCCGAGGAAAGGGTCTATTGAGAAGGCGGACTTGAGCCATGGTCGAATTCACGCTTCCCGCCAACTCCAAGGTGGGCAAGGGACAGACCTACGGCGCCGGCCCCGGCGCGACACGCGTCCGGCGGTTCCGCGTCTACCGCTACGACCCCGACAGCGGGGAAAATCCGCGGCTCGATACCTTTGACCTGGACCTCGACCGGTGCGGGCCCATGGTCCTCGACGCCCTGATCAAGATCAAGGACGAGGTCGACACCACCCTGGCCTTCCGCCGTTCCTGCCGCGAGGGCGTGTGCGGGTCGTGCGCCTTCAACATCGACGGCACCAACACCCTCGCCTGCATCAAGCCGATCGCGGACATCAAGGGCGACGTGCGCATCTATCCGTTGCCCCACCTGCCGGTGGTCAAGGACCTGGTGGCGGATCTGTCCTTGTCTTACGCCCAGTACGCCTCCGTCAAACCGTGGATGCAGGCGGACACGCCGCCGCCCACCCACGAGCGCCTGCAAAGCCCCGAGGAGCGCGCCAAGCTCGATGGCCTGTGGGAGTGCATCCTGTGCTTCTGTTGCCAGACCAGTTGTCCCAGCTACTGGTGGAACCCCGAGCGTTACCTTGGTCCGGCCGTGCTTCTGCAGGCCCATCGCTGGATCGTCGATTCCCGCGACGAGGCGACCGGCCAGCGCCTGGACGAACTGGACGATTCGTTCAAGCTGTACCGGTGCCACACCATCATGAACTGCACCAACGCCTGTCCCAAGGGGCTCAACCCGGGCAAGGCGATCGGCGAGATCAAAAGCGCGCTGGCGCGCCGGCGCTAGCAGCCTGCTATACCAATATTCGACAATATCGGTATCGGGGCGGCGTCATGGAGCGCGGCTCACGAGAGGGCGATTTTGCCCTCGATCTCCTTGCTCAACCCGAGGGTTTCGACGGTGAGCGTTATCCGCGCCGTGATCGTCTCGTCGCCCTTGAGGCGGCCATCCTCGATGGCGGCGCGGACGGTCGACTCGATCTCGCGCTGGGACGTGACGCCCACGTGCTTGAGGAATTTGCGGATCTGCATATTGAAAACGTCGGCGTCCATGGATGTCTCCCTTCCTGCCGGCCCCGCCTGGAGACGCCCTCCATGGGACCTGTCCGATTCCTAGAGAATAGGAATCCCAGGCCGCCACGCCAATGACTTTGCCAAGAAAACCGCCCGGCCTCTCGCTCCGGGGCCGAAGCGGGGTGGCTATTCCCGGAGGCGCCGTCACTTGCTACAGTCGGCTGTCACCGTCCCGCCCCGGTAGAGGCCCGGGGCGGCGCAACGAGGAGCTCGGGATAAAGCCATGACTCTCCATCGCATGCTCCTGGCCCGGGCCGAGGAGGGCCGGCCGGTGCGCGTCGGCCTCATCGGGGCCGGCAAGTTCGGTTCCATGTTCCTGGCCCAGGCCCTGCACACGCCCGGGCTGCACGTTCTCGGGGTGGCGGACCTTTCCGTCGCCACGGCGCGGGCGGCCCTCCGCACCACCGGCTGGCCCAAGGAACGGGTCGGCGCGTCCTCCTTCGCCAAGGCCCTGGCCCAGGGGACCACCCATGTCACCGAAGACGCCGAGGCGTTGATCTCCGCCGGCGGCATGGAGGTGGTGGTGGAAGCCACCGGCGTGCCCGAGAGCGGCATCCGCCATGCCCTTCTGGCCATCGGACGGGGCCGTCACGTGGTCATGGTCAACGTCGAAGGGGACGTTCTGGCCGGACCGCTGCTGGCCCGGCACGCGGCCGAGGCGGGGGTCGTCTACACCCTGGCCTACGGCGACCAGCCGGCGCTCATCTGCGAGCAGGTCGACTGGGCCCGGGCGTGCGGATTCGAAGTGGTCTGCGCCGGCAAGGGGACCAAATACCTGCCCGCCTATCATGCCTCGACCCCGGACACGGTGTGGGAGAACTACGGACTCTCGCCCGGGCAGGCGAAGGCCGGCGCCCTCAACCCGAAAATGTTCAACTCGTTCCTCGATGGAACCAAATCGGCGATCGAGATGGCGGCCGTGGCCAACGCCACCGGGCTGACGCCCGCCCCGGACGGCCTCGCCTTTCCGCCCGCCGGCGCCGACGAGCTGGCGCAGGTGTGCCGTCCACGGGATGACGGCGGCGTGCTGCACCACAAGGGCACGGTCGAGGTGGTGTCCAGCGTCAAGCGCAACGGCAAGCCGGTGCCCCGGGACCTGCGCTGGGGGGTGTACGTCACCTTCGAGGCGCCGTCGGACTATGTGAAGCGCTGTTTCTCCGAATACGGACTGGTGACCGACGACACCGGCCGCTACACGGCCCTTTACAGGCCCTATCACCTGATCGGCCTGGAGCTCGGCATCTCCGTCGCCCGTGCCGGTCTGCTGGGCCAGGCCGTGGGCGCGGCGCAAGGGTTCGTCGGCGACGTGGTGGCGACCGCCAAGCGCCGCCTGGAGGCCGGCGAGATGCTGGACGGCGAGGGCGGCTTCTGCGTCTACGGCACGCTGATGCCGGCGGCGGATTCGCTCGATTTCGGCGGTCTCCCCATCGGACTGGCCCACGGGGTCAGGCTGAAGACCTCCATCGACGCCGGACATTGCCTCCACTGGTCCGACGTGGACATGGACGAGGCCGGCGACGCCGTCCGCTTCCGGCGCCAGATGGAGCAGGCGTTCGCGCCCCGGCGCGGCCGGCCGCAACGCGAGGCGGTGAAGGCGTGAGCGGCATCGTCGTCGTCACCGGGGCGCGGCTGCCGGTTTCCGGGGGACGGTGAGGGCGGGGCCCGGGGACGGACCTTCTCCGCCTTGTCCCCCTTTCGCGCGACGGTTTTTTGAGCCTTGACTTCCGCGCCCGTGTGCCGACCTCACCCCTTATACCAAGGGACGCTGATCATGACCCGACGAGCCGGCTTACCAAGGTTTTCGGCCTTAAGCGTGCGCTGTGGCGATGCGGGGCATCGCGAAGCGTGCGCGACGCCGTCCGAAAGCCTTGGTAAGCCGCCGTTGCGGTCGCGTATGCGGCCCGTCGGAGGGCGTCGAAAAGTTTTGACGATGCGCCGCATCGCCGGCAACTTTCCTCCTGCCCGACGAGCCGGCTGACCAGGGTATTCGGCCCCAAGCGTGCGCGACGCCGTCCGAAAGCCTTGGTAATCCGCCGTTGTGGTCGGGTATACGGCCCGTCGGAGGGCGTCGAAAAGTTTTGACGATGCACCGCATCGCCGGCAACGTTCCTCCTACCCGACGAGCCGCCTGCGCGGTCTCCATGGGTTATGATCGGCGCTCCTTGGTATTCCCCCTCCCCGCACCGGTATTTAAGTGTTGGCATACCAGCCCTGCCTCCATATATCTTGCGCGTTCCGCGGATTGCACCATATCCTGGGCAAGGCATGGCGCCGGCCGGGGGACCAGGGCGTTTCCGGGCCGTTGGAGGAACCGCGTAGATGAGCACCATCGTTCTGCCGGACGGCCACGCATCGAGCGAAGCGCGCCTTGACCCGTACCTGGACCCGTGGGCCGAGATCGACCGCCTGCGCCGGGAGCGGAACGCCGTCATCCTGGCCCATTATTACCAGGACGGCGAGATCCAGGACCTGGCCGATTTCGTCGGCGATTCCCTGGACCTGTCACGCCGGGCGGCGGCCACCGACGCCGACGTGATCGTCTTTTGCGGGGTCCGGTTCATGGCCGAGGTGGCCAAGGTCCTGAGCCCCGGCAAGACCGTGCTGTTGCCCGATATGGACGCCGGCTGTTCCCTGGAAGAGACCTGCCCGCCGGACGAATTCCGGCGCTTCTGCGAGTCCCACGCCGACCATGTGGTGGTCACCTACATCAACTGTTCGGCGGAGGTCAAGGCGCTGTCCGACGTCGTCGTCACCTCGTCGAACGCCGAACACATCATCCGCCAGCTGCCGGATGACCGGCCCATACTGTTCGCGCCGGACCAGCACCTGGGCGCCTACCTGGTGAGGAAGACCGGACGCGAGATGACTTTGTGGCCGGGCACCTGCATCGTCCACGACCGGTTCTCCGAGCGCGAACTGGTGCGGCTCAAGGGCCGCCACCCGGACGCCAAGGTGGCCGCCCATCCCGAATGCCACGAAGGAATCCTCAAGCACGCGGACCACGTGGGCTCGACCCGG
This sequence comes from Pseudomonadota bacterium, assembly GCA_022572335.1. GTDB lineage: Bacteria > Pseudomonadota > Alphaproteobacteria > Rhodospirillales > 2-02-FULL-58-16 > JACZQZ01. Next base: position 396 of record JACZWD010000101.1, on the reverse strand, counting down.
TCGATCCTGGACTTCGTGCTCAACGCGCCGGGCAAGGAATTCATCATCGCCACCGAGCGCCACATCATCCACCAGATGAAGAAGGCGGCGCCGGCCAAGACCTTCATCCCCGCGCTGGGCGCCGACGGCAGCTGCAACTGCGCCGCCTGCCCGTTCATGGAGCTGAACACGATCGAGAAGCTGCACCTGTGCCTGCTCAACATGGCGCCCAGGATCGAAATGCCCGAGGACCTGCGCCGGCGGGCGTACCGGCCCCTGCGGCGCATGATGGAGATGTCTCCGCCGCCCAGACCGGCGGTGGCCCGCGCGGCGGAATAACGCGATGACCTTGGCCGTGCCCGGCCCCGCGGACATCGACGCCGCGGTGACGGCGGCACTCGCCGAGGACATGGGCAC
>JACZWD010000270.1 GCA_022572335.1 Pseudomonadota bacterium | reverse complement strand
GGGTGGGCTTGGCGAGGCGGTCCAGGGTGCGCATGAGCCCGGCCAGGCCGAGGGCGTCCTCCACGTTTTCGTCGAAGGCGTAGTCCGCCGTGCGGCGCATCCAGTTGAGGTCGGCGCCGGCGGAGAAATTTTTGCCCTCGGCCGCCAGCACCACGGCGCGGACCTGGGGCCGGCCCTCCATGTCGCGCAAGGCCTCCGTCAACTGCGCGATGAGGGCGTCGTCGAAGGCGTTGTGCACCTGGGGCCGGTTGAGGATCAGCCAGCCGGCGCCGGTGTCGTCGATTTCGGTGATCAGCGGCGTGTCGGTCATGGTTCTACATCCGGAAAATGCCAAACGTGGTTTCCTCGACCGGCGCGTTGAGGGCCGCCGACAGCCCCAGGCCGAGCACCATGCGGGTGTCGGCGGGGTCGATGATTCCGTCGTCCCACAGCCGGGCGCTGGCGTAATAGGGATGGCCCTGGGTCTCGTACTGGTCGAGGAGGGGTTTGCGGAACGCCTCCTCGTCGCCCGGGTCCCAGGTTTCGCCGCGCGCCTCGATGGCGTCCCGCTTGATGGTGGCCAGCACGTCGGCCGCCTGCTCGCCGCCCATGACCGAGATGCGGGCGTTGGGCCACATCCACAGGAACCGGGGCGAGTACGCCCGCCCGCACATGGAGTAGTTGCCGGCGCCGAAGCTGCCGCCGATGATGACCGTGAAGCGCGGCACCCGCGTGCACGCCACCGCGGTGACCATCTTGGCGCCGTCCTTGGCGATGCCGCCGGCCTCGTACTTGCGGCCGACCATGAAGCCGGGAATGTTCTGCAGGAAAACCAGCGGGATGCGGCGCCGGCTGCACAGCTCGACGAAGTGGGCCCCCTTCAGCGCCGATTCGGAAAACAGGATTCCGTTGTTGGCGACGATGCCGACCGGATAGCCGAAGATGTGGGCGAAGCCGCACACCAGCGTGGTCCCGTACAGTTGCTTGAACTCGTCGAATTCGGAGCCGTCGACGATGCGCGCGATCACCTCGCGTACCTCGAACGGCTTCTTGATGTCGGTGGGGACCGCGCCGTAGACCCCGTCCGCCTCGTACAGGGGATCGCGGGGCTCGGCAAGGGCCAGATCGATCCGCTTTTGCCGGTTGAACGTGCCCACGATCCGCCGGGCGATGGCCAGGGCATGGCCGTCGTCGAGGGCGTAATGGTCGGCGACGCCGGAGACCCGCGCATGGAGGTCGGCGCCGCCCAGGTCCTCGGCGCTCACCACCTCGCCGGTGGCCGCCTTGACCAGCGGCGGGCCGCCGATGAAGATGGTCCCCTGGTTGCGGACGATGATGTTCTCGTCCGACATGGCCGGCACGTAGGCGCCGCCCGCCGTGCACGAGCCATGCACCACCGCCACCTGGGGGATGCCCGCCGCCGACAGGTTGGCCTGGTTGTAGAAGATGCGGCCGAAGTGGTCGCGGTCGGGAAAAAGCTCGTCCTGCAGGGGCAGGTTGGCGCCGCCGGATTCCACCAGGTAGATGCACGGCAGGGCGTTCTCCCGGGCGATCTCCTGGGCGCGCAGGTGCTTCTTCACGGTGATCGGGAAATAAATGCCGGCCTTGACCGTGGGATCGTTGGCGATGACCACGCATTCCTGGCCCTGGATGCGGCCGACGCCGGTGATGATGCCGGCGCCGGGCGCGTCGCCCCCGTACATGCCGAAGGCGGCGAGCTGGGACAGCTCGAGGAACGGCGAGCCCGCGTCGAGGAGCCTCTGGACGCGCTCGCGCGGTAAAAGCTTGCCGTTCTTGACGTGGCGCTTGCGTGCCCGCGCGCCGCCCCCTTGCGTGACCTTGGCGACGGTGGCGCGCAGGTCCTCGACCAGGGCCTCCATGGCGGCGGCGTTGGCGTCGAAATCGCCCGCGCCGGGCTCGACGGCGGTTTTCAGGACCGGCATGACGCCCCTACCATCCGCCCCGCTTGAGCCACCGTTTCACCATCCACAGGCGGTCGGAGCCCCAGAACCCCTCGCCGTCGACGATGATGAACGGCGAGCCGAAGACGCCCCGCTCCATGGCCTCGCTGGTTTCCCGTTTCAGGCGTTCCTTGATCGCCGGGTCCTGGACCGCGGCCAGCAGCGCGTCCCGGTCCACGTGCAGGGCCTCGGCCAGGTCGGCCACGGTCTCCGCCGGCGAGATGTCGCGGCCCTCGCCGAAATAGGCGGCGAACGCCGTCTTGGCGAACAGCCTGGCCTGCGCCCGGTCGCGGTCGTCCAGCCAATAGAAGGCCCGCGCCGCGGCCAGGGTGGCGATGGGAAAGGGGGAGGGCATGACCCAGGGCACCTCCATGAAGCGGCCCAGGCGCGCCCAGTCGTGGACGCAGTATTC
>JACZWD010000100.1 GCA_022572335.1 Pseudomonadota bacterium | reverse complement strand
GAACGGCCATGGCATGGAACAACGCAGTCCCGGGGCTAATACCAAGGGACGCTGATCATGACCCATAGAGACGGCTTACCAAGGTTTTCGGCCAGGAGCGTGCGCCGTGGCGATGCGGGGCATCGCGAAGCGTGCGCGACGCCGTCCGAAAGCCTTGGTAAGCCGCCGTTGCGGTCGCGTATGCGGCCCGTCGGAGGGCGTCGAAAAGTTTTGACGATGCCCCCGCATCTCCTGCACCTTTCCTCCTGCCCGACGAGCCGCCTACGCGATCTCTATGGGCCAAGATCAGCGCTCCTTGGTATAACCGCCGTCTTGTGCCGGCGCGGCCATTCCGGGTAAAACCCGTAGGCCCCTGTCCCCGGGCCGAGCTCACCCACGGAGACCGCACCCATGCGCGCGGAAATCGAAGCCATCGCCGAAGAGATCAAGCAGACCCTGGAGCTGCTGAGGAGGCACCTTTGACTACGACGCCACCGCCCGCCGTCTCCGGGAGCTGAACGCCAAGGCCGAGGATCCGAAGCTGTGGGACGATTCCACCCGGGCGCAGGCCCTGATGCGCGAACGCACGCGCCTGGAAAACAGCCTGGGCGCCATCGACACCCTGGCGCGCGACCTGGCCGACAACGTGGAGCTCGTGGAACTGGGGGAGGCGGAGGGCGACACGGACGTGGTCGGCGAGGCCGAGGCGGCATTGGTCGCGTTGCGCAAGAATGCCGCCCGGGCGGAGGTGCAGACCCTGCTGTCGGGCGAAGCCGACGCCAACGACTGTTTTCTCGAGGTCCACGCCGGGGCCGGCGGCACCGAGGCCCAGGATTGGGCCGGGATGATGGTGCGCATGTACACCCGCTGGGCCGAGCGGCGCGGCTACACGGTGGCGTGGCTGGAGGAAAGCCCCGGCGAGGAGGCGGGCATCAAGTCGACCACCCTCAAGGTGACGGGGCATAACGCTTACGGCTGGCTGAAGACGGAAAGCGGCGTGCACCGGCTGGTCCGCATCTCGCCCTTCGATTCCAGCGCCCGGCGCCACACCAGCTTCGCGTCCCTGTGGGCCTATCCGGTGGTCGACGAGACCATCGAGATCGAGATCCTGGACAAGGACCTGCGCGTCGACACCTACCGCGCCTCGGGCGCCGGCGGCCAGCACATCAACAAGACCGACAGCGCCGTGCGCATGACCCATCTTCCCACCGGCATCGTGGTGCAGTGCCAGAACGACCGCTCCCAGCACAAGAACCGGGCCGCCGCCATGGCCATGCTGAAGGCGCGGCTGTATGAGGTTGAGCTGCAGAAGCGCGAGGCCGAGCTCCGCGCCGGCCACCAGGCCAGGACCGACATCGGCTGGGGCCACCAGATCCGTTCCTACGTCCTGCAGCCCTATCAGATGGTCAAGGACCTGCGCACCGGCGTCGAGACCAGCAACACCCAGGCCGTCCTCGACGGCGACCTGGACGACTTCATGGCCGCCGCCCTGGCGGCCCGCGTCACCGGCGGCGGGGCGGCGTCCGGGGGTTCCGGCTGAGCGGACGCCTGTTCCGCCGACTGCAAATGGTCCGCTTTAGTCCCAGGAGCGGACATTGGGCCTTGGTATGTCCGCTTTCGGCGGTGAAGCGGACGAAGATCAACGGCCCTCGGAACGTCCGTTCATAGCCCAGGCTGTTGAAAAACTATTTTCGAGGTCGCGCGGCGCAACAATGATTCGTAGCACCGCCATGCCGAGCAATAAAGATTCAAGCTCGGCACATTCCTGATTCCATTATTCCGCCATCATCGGCTCGATAGGAGTTCTTCAACAGCCTCGGCCACAATCGGACATTGGCGGGCAAACGAAAACGGCGGCCCAAGAGAGCCGGATGGTACGCCGCATCTTCACAATCGGGAACGCCCGCGCGCGCGTGATTGGTGCTCAAAACGACCTGCGGTATACTCAGGGGCAACCTCCATAGGGAGGAAACCCATGACCACACCGAAAGGCAAATTCGCGGGCCTCGCGCTTATCGCGGCGCTGTTCGCCGGGGTCACGTTGGGCCTGACGGCACAGGCTTGGGCTGGTTGGGATGAGGGTGTGGCAGCGCCTGAGCCCGAGGGTGACGGCACACCGCGCTGCCTCACGGGGGCCACTTTTGGCCCGATTGGCGAGGACTCTCCATTGTTCGGCGGGGTCATACGCATTCAGGTCGTCGGCGTTGAACGCGACAGCCTCGCCTGGAAGAAGGGGCTGCGCGAACACGATGCCGTCGTTATGGTCAATGGTGAACTGGTGCGCGACCTCGACGAGTTCGCGGCCGCAACGACGAAGCGCGGCGGCTCCCTGATTCTCAAGATTCTTTCCCGGTCGTTCACGGGGGCCTGGCTGTACATCGGGAGCGGCTTCTTCAGCGTCGTCTGCTGAGTCGGCGACGGCGACGGCAAGGTCGGGTGGTCGGAACTCAAGCGCTACCTTAAGAAGAAGGTCACACGATTGGCCCGCCGCTATTACGGCCGCGACCGGACCGCTGCTCCGCCACCGCCCGTGCCGGGGCTTCGATCAGGTCGACGAAGTGGCGGTGAAGGCGCCCGGCGGTGGCCGTCACCTTTTCCTTCAGCGCGGCGAAGTCGGCGGCGCCGCCGACCCTGGCCAGGGTATCGTGCAGGCCTTGGGGAATTTCGCCGGCCGCTTCCCGGCGCGACTCGCCTTCTATGGTCAGGCGCAGCAGGCCCTGGATGGCCTGCCACAGATCCAGGCCCTCGATCAGATCGTCGGCGACCGGGGCCCTGAGAAGGCCGGTGTCGCGGAGGCGCCGCAACGCCGTCCTGGTGTTCGGCGACAGGATCTCCGGGTGGGCGTGGGCGTGTTTGAGTTCCAGGTACTGGGTGATGAACTCCACGTCGACCAGGCCCCCGCGCAGGTGCTTCACCTCCCAGATGAGATCGGTGTGGTGTTCGCTGTCCATGCGCGCCCGCATCCCGGCCACGTCGGTGAGCAGCGTCCCGGCGTCCCGGGGCCGGGTCAGGGTCTCGCCGAGGGCCGCGTCCACCAGCCCGTGCAAGGCGGCCGGACCGGCGATCACGCGGGCCCGGGTCAGGGCCATGTGCTCCCAGGTCCAGGCCACCTGTTCGTGATAACGGACAAACGCCTCGTAGCTGCAGGCGATGGGTCCGGCGCTGCCCGAGGGACGCAGCCGCATATCCACGTCGTAAAGCCGCCCTTCGGCGGTTTGGGCGGTGACGGCGCCGATCAGGCGCTGGCTCAGGCGGGCGAAGTACTGGCTGGGCGGCAGGGCCTTGGACCCGTCGGAGGCCGCGGCGCCTTCGTCGGCGGTGTAGATGAATATCAGGTCCAGGTCCGAGGTGGCGGTCATCTCGCGCCCCCCCAGCTTGCCCATGGCGACGATGGCCATGGCGGAGCCGGCGACGCGGCCGTGCTGGCGGGCGAACTCTTTCTCGACGCGCGGCTGCAGGCGGTTCAGGGCCGCCTCGGCGATGTTGCTCAGGGCCACGGCGGCGGCCCTGGGCGCCAGGTGGCCGCGCAGGCTTTGCACGCCGACCTGGAACTTGCGGTCGTTGGCCCAGCGGCGGCTGTTGTCCAGCACGTCCTCGAAATCCCCGGCCCGGTCGAGCAGGCCGTCGAGCTCACCCGCCAGCGCCGCGGGCGGCGGCGGCGCATCGAAGAAGTCGGCGGTAAGGACGCTGTCCAGGACCGAGGGCCGGCGGCTCAGGTGCGCCGCCAGACGGGGTGCCTGGCCCATGATCTCGGCCACCAGGTCGAGCAGATGGGGATTGGAATGGAACATGGAGAAAAGCTGCACCCCGGCCGGCAGCGCGGAAAGGAACTCGTCGAATTTCAGGAACGCCTTGTCGGGCTCGGGGGTGCCGGCAAGGGCCTTGAGCAGCGCCGGGAGGAGTTCCGTCAACAGCTCTCGCGCGCGGGTGCTGCGCATGGCGCGGTAGCGCCCGTGGTGCCAGCCGCGTACCGCGGCGTCGACGGTTTGCGGGTTCTTATACCCCAGGCGCCCGATGGTCTTGATCGTTTCGGGGTCCGCCTCGCTGCCGGTGAACACCAGATTGCCGGCGGCCAGGCCTTGGGCGCCGAGGGCGGGCGCGTGCTCGAACAGGTCCGAATAATGGGTTTCGACCCGCCTGAGGTGCGCCAGCAGGTCCGATCCGAACGCCTGCGCATCGGCATATCCCAGGAACACCGCCAGGTCCCGCAATCCGGCCTCGTCGGCGGGCAGGGTGTGGGTCTGCTCGTCGTCCACCATCTGCAGCCGGTGCTCGACCTGGCGCAGGTAGCGGTAAACGGCGATCAGGTCGTCCGCGGTCTGCGGCGCGATGCGCTCCTTGGCGGCCAGGGCGCGCAGGGCGTCGACGGTGGCGATGCAGCGCAGTTCCGGCTCGCGGCCGCCCCAGATGAGCTGCTGGGTCTGGACGAAGAACTCGATCTCGCGGATTCCCCCGCGGCCGAGCTTGATGTTGTGCCCGGCCAGCGCGATGGTGCCGCCGCCCCGGTGGGCGTCGATCTGGCGCTTGATCGAGTGGATGTCCTGGATGGCGGCGAAATCCAGGTTCTTGCGCCAGACGAAAGGGGTCAGCCGTTCGAGGAAGGCGGCCCCGGCCTCGCGGTCGCCGGCCACCGGCCGCGCCTTGATCATGGCGGCGCGTTCCCAGTTCTGACCCAGGCTTTCATAATAGGTTTCCGCGGCCAGCACGGACAGGGCCAGAGGCGTCGCCCCGGGGTCGGGACGCAGCCTCAGGTCGGTCCGGAAGACATACCCGTCGGCCGTGCGCTCGTCCATCAGGCGCACGAAACTGCGGGTCAGGCGCACGAAATGGGTATGCAGTTCCTCGGGCCGGTCGGTGCGGATGCGGTCGGTGTCGTACAGCACGATGAGGTCGATATCGCTGGAATAGTTGAGCTCCCGCGCGCCCAGCTTGCCCATGCCGAGGACCACCAGTCCCGAACCCTTTTCGGGGTCGTCGGCATCGGGCAGGGTGAAGGCGCCCGCGGCGGCGGCGGCGCGCAGCAGGTGCCCCGCGGCGCGGCTGAGCGCGAGCTCGGCGAAATCGGAAAGCGCGCCCGTGACCTGCTCGAGGGACCAGGCGCCGGTGATGTCGGCCACCGCCACGGCGAGGGCCACCCGCCGCTTGGCGACGCGCAGGTCGCGGGCCAGCCCGTCGCCGTCGAGACCGGCGTTGCCGGCGCGCCTCAGTCCGCTCATCGCCCCGGCGCAGGCGGCGTCGGGGCCCTCGGTCAGAATCTCGCGCAGGAACCCGGGATCCTTCACCGCCAAGAGCGTAAGGTGGGGGCTGTTGCCGAATACCGCTTCCAGCAGGCGGCGGCCGTCGGCGTCCCGCATGACGGCTTCGGCGAAGTCGGCGAGGCCGGAATCGCCGGCTTGGGCGACGGCCTCGCGCCAGCGCTCGAACCCCAGCGCCGCGCGGTCGGGGTTGGCGGCATGGGGGAGGTTGCTTTGCCCGGTTGCAAAGCAAAAAAGGCGCATTTTCAATTGCTCCGATTTGCCGCACACTGCGTCAACCTGCGACTTCGGTCAAGACGCCGACGGAGGGAGAGGAGAGTCCGCTGATCAAGAACACTTTCCGAGGCGTGGTCCACCTTCTGGGCGGGCTGGCCGCGGGCTTCGCGATCATCCTGCTGGTGGCCGCCTGGCGCCTGTCGTCCGGGCCGGTTTCGCTCGCCTTCCTTTCGCCCTACATCGAGGACGCGTTGAACGCGGACCGCCAGGCTTTTCGCATCCGCCTGGACGACACCATCCTCACCTGGGCCGGGTGGGAGCGCACCCTCGACATCCGGGCGCTCAACGTCCGCGCCATCGGGCCGGACGGAAGGCTCATCGCCAGCGCGCCCGAACTGTCGCTCTCGTTAAGCACCAGGGCGCTGATGCGCGGCATGCTGGCGCCGGCGAGCATCGAGGTGTTCCGCCCCAAGTTACGGCTGCTGCGCCACCGTGACGGCCGGTTCCAGATCGGTTTCGACATCGACCAGAGCGCGTCGGACGCGGTGTTCATGCGGGTGCTCCTTGGCCTGCTGTCGCCTTCCGATCCCGACCACACCATCGGCTATCTGTCGCGGTTCACCATCATCGACGCGGACCTGACCATCGAGGACCGGCGCCTGGACATGTCGTGGAAAGCGCCGGCCACCGGTGTCACCCTCAGGCGCGACGCCGCCGGCATCACGGGCGAAGCCTCCCTGGCCCTGGAGGTAGACGGACAAAAGGCCCAGGTCGCGGTCCGCGGCACCTATCGGGCCGCCACCGGACGGCTCGACCTGGAGGTTGATTTCAGCGAGATTGTTCCCGCCGTCTTTTCGCGCATTTCCCCCGAGTTTCAGCCCCTTGGCGCCTTCGACCTGCCGCTGGAAGGCACGGTGACCCTTCGCATGACGGCCGATGGCGCGGTGGAGACGGTGGGCTTCGACTTGAGCGGCGGCGCCGGTCAGCTGGTGCTGCCGGGGCCGCTCGCGCAAAGGCTGGACGTGGCGAAGCTGGAACTCAGGGGCCGCTACGAAGGTGCCTCCAAGGTGCTCGAGGTCGACGAGCTGTTCGTCGACCTGGGCGCGGAGGGGACGCTGTTCCTGCCCGCGCCCACCATTCACCGGATGCCGCTGAGATCGGCGCGCCTCCGCGCCCGCTACCTGGGGCATGAAAAGCGCCTGGAGGTGTCCGCCCTCGACCTCGACCTCCAGGGGCCGACGGCCAGCCTCAGCGGCGTCGTCGACGGCATCGGGGGCGAACCGGTTATCCGGGCCCAGGGGGTGCTGCGCAACATGGCGGTGGATGATTTTGCCCGCTACTGGCCGCGGGCCTGGGGACCCGACGGCCGGGAATGGTCCGTCGCCAACCTTTCCCGCGGCGTCGTCTCCGAAGCGCGCGCCACCATCGAACTGCGCGCCGACGGGAGCGGCGGCTACCATATGGAGTCGGTGACCGGCAGCCTGGACTTCAACGGGGTGACGGTGGATTACCTGGCGCCCATGCCCAAGGTCCGCAAGACCCGCGGCACGGCGAAGTTCAACCAGGAGCGTTTCGATATTCTGGTGACCCACGGCGAGGCCAAGGGCCTGAGGTTGAGCAAGGGCACCATCAATCTGACCGGCCTCGACCAGATCGACCAGTTTGCCGACATCGACCTGTTCATCGACGGGCCGGTCAAGGATTCCCTCAGGTTGATCGACTACGAACCCCTGCGTTTGGCTTCCACCGTGGGGATCACGCCGGCCGGCGCCGGCGGCACCGCGGCCACCCGCTTGAAGCTGCACTTCATCCTCGAACGCGCCCTGACCAGGGACCAGGTTCGGGTCTCGGCGACGTCGAAGTTGCGGGATTTCTCCCTTGCCGGCGCCTTGTTGGGCCGGAGTATCCGCGACGGCCGGCTCGACCTCAAGGTGGACAAGAAGGGGATGGACGTGACCGGCCAGGTCAAACTGGGCACCATTCCGGCCGCATTCGCGTTGCGCCGCAATTTTGCCGACAACCCTCCTTTCCGCGCCCGCTACGAACTCAAGGGCCGTGTCACCGAGGCCCAGCGGGTCGGCGAACTGGGCTTCGACTTCGCCCCCTTTTCCGCCGACTTCATCAAGGGGCCGATGGACGCGACGGTCCGCTTCACCGTCTTCGACGATGACAGCCGCCGGGTGGAGGCCACGCTGGACCTCGCCGACCTCGCCGTTTCCTATCCCGCCCTGAGGTGGCGCAAGGACGCGGGGATCAGCGGCACGGCCGAGGTATTGGTCAACCTGCAAGGGGACGCCATCGTGGGTATCCCGCGGTTCGCCGTCACCGCCGGCGACCTGACCGTCGACGGCTCGGCCAAGTTCACAAGCGATGGGACCGGGCTCGAGCGGGTCGACTTCACCCAGGTCTCCTATGGCAGGACGGACATGAAGGGGACGCTGAAGCCGGCACCGGACGGCGGCTGGACGGCCAGCTTCCACGGCACCAGCTTCGACCTGGAACCCTTTTTCGACGATCTCGTGCGCGGCCCCCCCGGGCAGGCGGGGGCGGAGGAAGGTGCCGCGCCGCGGTACACGCTTTCGACCGATCTGGACCGGGTATGGCTGGGGCCGGATCGCCAGATACGGCGCGTCGTGGGAACCCTGGTGCAGGACGGCGGCCGGTGGCGGACCGTCCATCTGCGGGGCTTGGTGGCGGCCACCGCCGACAAGGGGTTTGCGATCACGATCGAATCCACCGACGATGGCAAGCGCAGCCTGTCCATCCGCGCCGACGACGCGGGGGAGACGCTCAGAACCTTCAACTTTTATGAAAACATGGTCGGTGGCACCCTGACCATCTCCGGGACGTTCGACGATGCCCTCTCGGGCAAGCCGCTGCACGGGCGGGTCACGATCAAGAACTACAACGTGGTCAAGGCTCCGACCCTGACCCGGCTGGTCAGCATCCTGGCCCTTACCGGCGTCGTTGAAGCCTTGCTGGGCAACGGACTCAGCTTCACCGTGCTGGAGGCCCCGTTCACCATTAATGACGGAATGCTGAAAGTGACCGATGCCAGGGCGACGGGCGTGTCCCTGGGGTACACCGCCGGCGGCACCATCGACATCGACGCCGAAGTGGTGGATTTCGAGGGCACGGTGGTGCCGGCCTATGTGATCAACAGCGTGCTCGGCCACATTCCGCTTTTGGGAACCCTGTTCACCGGCGGCGAGAAGGGCGGCGGCGTCTTCGCCGCCACCTACCGGATGACCGGTCCCATGGACGACCCCGAGGTCTCGGTGAACCCGCTGTCGATCCTGGCCCCGGGGTTCCTGCGCAATTTCTTCCGAATCTTCGGCGAAGGGGCGGCCACCTCGGAGCTTCCGGAGGAAAAAGACGACATTCCCGAAAACTAGCCCGGATTATTCACGAGCGGGGTGATTTTGAGCTGGCGGGCATGGTTTAATCCGTTGATTTCGTGTATGATTCTGGTGTTTTCACAGGATCATTCACGCGATCACGGAGCGCCACACCCGCCATGGACAAAGATAGCCTGCTTCCCCTCGAACTGCCAGCCGTCGCGCGCAAGAAGGTGAGCCTCGCCTTCGACGGCGGCCGTCTGTCATCGAATGCCGGTGTGCTGCTTTTGCGCGAGGTCGAACGCGGCCTTCGCCTCGCCGAGCGGCTGGCGGGGTGCATGACCGACCGGCGCGATGCGGCGCGGATCGACCACACGGTGGTCGAGATGCTCAAGCTCAGGATGTTCGCCATCGCGGCGGGCTACGCGGACGCCGACGACTGCGACAGCCTGCGCGACGATCCCATCTTCAAGATGGCGGTCGGCCGGGCGCCGGAGACGGGCGATCCGCTGTGCTCGCAACCGACTATGTCGCGGCTGGAGAATGTGCCGTCGAGGATCGAGATCGCGCGCATGATGGCGGCGATGGTGGATTTGTTCTGCGCCAGCTTCGCCCGCCCGCCGGCGTCGATCACCCTCGACATCGACGACACCGTGGACGCGGTCCACGGCAACCAGCAACTGTCGCTGTTCCACGCCCATTACGATACGCGCTGCTTCCTGCCGATCCACATCTACGAGGCGGGATCAGGCAAGCCGGTGG
>JACZWD010000269.1 GCA_022572335.1 Pseudomonadota bacterium | reverse complement strand
GCAGGGCCTGGCTCATCAGCCGGGCCTGCAGGCCCATGTGCGAATCCCCCATCTCGCCTTCCAGTTCGGCGCGCGGCACGAGGGCGGCGACGCTGTCGATGACGAGCACGTCGATGGCGCCCGAGCGGACCAGGGTATCGGTGATCTCGAGGGCCTGTTCGCCGGTGTCGGGCTGGGAGATCAGCAGGTCGTCCACGTCGACGCCCAGCTTCTTGGCATAGATGGGATCGAGCGCGTGCTCGGCATCGACGAAGGCGCAGGTGCCGCCCTTCTTCTGGGCCTCGGCCACCACGTGGAGCGCCAGGGTCGTCTTGCCCGAGGCTTCGGGCCCGTAGATCTCGACGACGCGGCCGCGCGGCAGGCCGCCGATGCCAAGCGCGATGTCGAGGCCCAACGAACCGCTGGGGACGACGTCGGCCGCGACCGTCTCGCGCTGGCCGAGACGCATGATCGAGCCCTTGCCGAAGGCCCGTTCGATGTGGGCGACGGCGGCCTCGAGGGCCTTGTTCTTGTCCATGGCGTCCTGTTCCACGAGACGTAAAACGCTTTGCCGCATGGCTTGGCTCTCTTATTCCATAGGGTGGGACGGGATGCAACCGAAGGCCAATGTACACGTTTTGTTCCAACATGCAACAGGTTTTTGTTAAATGTTGAAATAGAAAGGGAATTCCGACCATATTCGCTTTTTGTTCGGGGGGGAAAGGCGGGGCGATTCCCAATCCCGCGAAGCCCCGTCGGCCGTCGGCCGTCCCGCGCTTCCCCGCGCGGGCCGCCCCGCCCTCACCCCGCCATCAGTTCCTTCACCTTGCCGGCGAGGCCCTTGAGGGTGAACGGCTTGGCCAGGAAGTGGATGGTCGGGTCGCGCTCGATCTCGGCCGCCGCGACGTCCTCGGCGTAGCCCGACATGAGGATGACTTTGACGTCGGGCAATTCACGCCGCACCCTCTTGATCAGGGTGTGGCCGTCCATCCCCGGCATGACCACGTCGGAGATGATGAGGTCGATGGGCTCGCCGGCGTTGCCGATGACCTCCAGCGCCCCTTCGCCGCTGTCCGCCTCCAGCACCTTGTAGCCCTTGTTGCGCAGGGCCCGGGCGCCGAACATGCGCACCGCGGCCTCGTCCTCGACCAGCAGCACGGTGCCCTCCCCGGTGAGGTCCCCCTCGCCCGCCGGCTCGTCGGGCGGGGCCGGGCGCGCCGCCGCCGCCCGTCCGGCGGCGGCGTCGGCCTTCGCGTCGTCCGAGGACTCCACGTACCGGGGCAGGTAGATCTTGAACGCCGCGCCCTCGCCGGGGGCGCTGTCGACGAAGATGACGCCGCCGGTCTGGCGGACGATGCCGTACACCGTGGACAGCCCGAGCCCGGTGCCCGCCCCCACCTCCTTGGTGGTGAAGAAGGGCTCGAAGATGTGCTCGATCGTCTCCTTGGCGATGCCGGTCCCGGTGTCCGCGACCTCGATCAACAGATACTCGCCGGTCGGCAACACTTCGGACCCGCGCTGCACGGCCGCCACCACCGCGGCATTCGACGTGCGGATGGTCAGGGTGCCGCCGCCGGGCATGGCGTCGCGCGCGTTGACCGCCAGGTTGATGATCATCTGGTCGAACTGCCCGCGGTCCACCTTCGCCGCGCCCAGGTCGCGGCCGTGCTCCATCTTCAGGTCTATGGTCTCGCCGATCAGCCGGCGCAGAAGGCTGGCCAGGTCCGACAGCGCCTCGGTGGCGTCCAGCACCACCGGCTGCAGGTCCTGCTGGCGCGAAAACGCCAGCAGCTGACGCACCAGGTTGGTCGCCCGGTTGGCGTTGTGGCGGATCTGCATGATGTCGGCGAAGGACGGATCGTCGGCGCCGTGGCGCTCCAGCAGCAGATCGGAAAACCCGATCATGGCGGTCAACAGGTTGTTGAAATCGTGGGCGATGCCGCCGGCCAGCTGACCCATCGCCTGCATCTTCTGGGACTGGGCGAAGCGAATCTCCAGGTCCTTTTGCTCGGTGGTGTCGATGCAATGCAGGACCAACCCCAAGATGTTGGCGTCCGCGTCCTCCATGCGGGTGGCATAGAGCGCCGCCGACAGCTCGCGGCCGCCGGTGCCGGGCATGCGCACCTCCAGGTGCGCCGACGGCAGGGCGCCCTTGACCACACGGGCAAGCTGCGCCGCCGTCTCGCTTTGGTCCGTGGCGCCGATGCGCTCGGAAAACGTCCGCCCGACCACCGCCTCGCGGTGCACGCCGAGGAACTTGAGGAAGGCCCGGTTGCAGTCGGTGACCACGCCCTCGACATCGAGGAGCACGATGCCCACCGGCGCCTCGGTGAACAGCCAATGGAGGCGCTGCCGCGGGCCCCGGCCGGCGCCGGCGTCTGCGCCCG
>JACZWD010000099.1 GCA_022572335.1 Pseudomonadota bacterium | reverse complement strand
AGGTGGCGAGGGGCATCCTGCGCCAGACACCCGCCATCGGCCGGATACCGGACGCCAATCCCGGCAAGGCCGAGTTCGTGGTGATGCTGGGGCGCCGCGCCGGGGACGACGGCGGTACCATCGACGTGCTCAGGGTGCTCGACGAAAAACGCTCGGCGGTCGAGGCCGTCGTCAAACGCACGGCGAAGACGATCGCCAAGGAGCTGGCCGGCGCCGGCACCTCCTGATCCGCCGTCCATCTATTTCGAATACGGAATAATTCCGGACCCGGAACGGCTGCGCCCAGGTGTGGGGACGCAGCCCCCTTGGCCGTAAGGCTACGGTCCCGTTTCCACCTTCCCGAATACGCTCGAACATCGCCGCGTGCCGTCGTGATCCGGCGCCCCCGGACCGTTGGTTATCCGTGTTTATCCGTGCTTATCCGTGTCAAAGGATCAAGCGCACTGAGGGCCGAAATTCATCGACGTGGAAACC
Source organism: Pseudomonadota bacterium (assembly GCA_022572335.1). GTDB lineage: Bacteria > Pseudomonadota > Alphaproteobacteria > Rhodospirillales > 2-02-FULL-58-16 > JACZQZ01. The sequence goes on along the minus strand of JACZWD010000099.1, from coordinate 9,099 downwards.
TCAGCGGTGGAAATCCAACACGGATGGACACGGATGAAAATTGGTCCCCGCAGCCGCACGGGAAACCTTACCGGAGGGATCGCCCGGGTAGGCTTGCGCGGTCCGGAAGGAATACCGGTTCCGGGATTTCAGAACGGGAACCTATGGGTCGCCCCTCATCGGTCGACAGGCTGGGCGCGAGGATGCCGGGTCGTGCCTGTGGCACCACAAGGTCCGCGACAAAGACTCAGGATTTCTGAATTGCCGTATAGGGCCACCGGCCCTTCGCGGTTTCTCCCTTCGCGGCGTTAAGGACGTGGGGGGCGGATCATCGGGCCCACGTCCCGGCCGGCGAAGATGTGCATGTGGAAGTGGGGCACCTCCTGGTGGGCGTCGCGTCCGTGGTTGGCGAGGATTCTGTAGCCGCTCCCGACCACGTCCAGCTGCCGCGCCACGGCGCCGACGGCGCGGAAGAAGCCCGCGATCTCGGCATCGGAGGCGTTCGCGGTGAAATCGTCCATGGACACGTACTGCCCCTTGGGAAGCACCAGCACGTGCACCGGTGATTGGGGGTTGATGTCGTCGAACGCGATCGCGAATTCGTCCTCGTAGATCGTCTCACACGGGATTTCGCCACGCAGGATCTTGGCGAACACGTTGTCGGTATCATAGGGCATGGGTGATTTTCCCTCTCACGGTTTGGATCGCGCTTTTTTCTCGGCCAGGCCCGAGGTGCCCTCGCGGCGCTGGAGCTCGGCCCACACGTCGGCCGGTTCGATTCCCATCTCGGCCCACAGGACTAAAAGGTGGTACAGCAGATCGGCGCTTTCGCCGGTCACCTCGTCCGGGGACTGCTGAAGCGCCGCCACCATCGTCTCCACCGCCTCTTCGCCGATTTTCTGGGCGATGGCGCCGATCCCGTCGGCGAACAGCCCCGCCGTGTAGGACTGTTCGACGTCGCCGCCGCGGCGGCTCCTGATGACCTCGAACAGGCGCTCGAGGACGGCGCTGTCGGCAGGCTTGTCCGCCATCCGGGCTCACTCCTTAAGAGTTTCACTCCTTAGGCATCGTCGCGTATGGGCACGCCGGCCGCCTTCATGTGGGCCTTGGCCTGGGTAATCGTATAGGTACCGAAATGAAAGATCGAGGCCGCCAAAACGGCGGACGCGTGGCCCTCGACGATGCCCTCCACCATATGGTCGAGCGTGCCGACGCCGCCCGAGGCGATCACCGGCACCGGAACCGCGTCGGCGACGGCGGCGGTGAGCGGGATGTCGAACCCCAATTTGGTGCCGTCCCGGTCCATCGACGTGAGCAGGATTTCGCCGGCCCCGTATTCGGCCATGCGCCTGGCCCATTCCACGGCGTCGAGCCCAGTGGTCTTGCGGCCGCCGTGGGTGTAGACCTCGAACCGGCCGCCGCCGGCGGTCTTGGCGTCGATGGAAACGACGATGCACTGGCTGCCGAACTTCTCCGCCGCCCGGCGCACGAATTCCGGCTCCTTCACCGCCGCCGTGTTGATCGAGACCTTGTCGGCGCCGGCCAGGAGCAGCTTGCGGATGTCGTCGGTGGTGCGCACGCCGCCGCCCACGGTCAAGGGCATGAAACACTGCTCGGCGGTGTGCCCGACCACGTCGAAAATGGTGTCCCGGTCCTCGTGGCTGGCCGTGATGTCGAGAAAGCACAGCTCGTCCGCCCCTGCGCGGTCATAGATACGGGCCTGCTCCACCGGGTCGCCCGCGTCCACCAGGTCGACGAAGTTCACGCCCTTGACCACGCGGCCCCGGTCCACGTCCAGGCACGGAATGATCCTCGCCTTCAGCATCGCCCTATACCATTATAGCATGTCAGGTTTGATCGTGATCACACGACCAAACCTGCGTTCAGACGCCACTCGGGCTCACGCCCGCTCCGCAGCGGGTTGCGGCATGCGCCGCAACCAGAGCGCGTCAAGTTCGAATGATTCCATTCAAACTTGACGCGCTCTAGCCGAAAGCCTTGGTAAGCCGGCTCGTCGGGTCATGATCAGTGACCCTTGGTATCAGGCCTGCTTGGCGTCGATGATGCCGCGGCGGACGGCGCGGGTCCGGGTGAACCAGTCCTCGAGGGTGTCTCCGTCGCCCCGGCGGACGGCGCGGCGCAGGGCCGTCAGGTCCTCGCTGAAGCGGCCCAGCATTTCCAGCACCGCGTCCTGGTTGGCGAGGCAGATGTCGCGCCACATGACCGGGTCCGAGGCGGCGATGCGGGTGAAGTCGCGGAACCCCCCGGCGGCGAACTTGAACACCTCTTTCCGCAGGTCCTCTTCCAGGTCGGTGGCGGTGCCGACGATGGTGTAGGCGATCAGGTGGGGAAGATGCGAGGTGATGGCCAGCACCTGGTCGTGGTGAGACGCGTCCATCACCTCGATCATCATGCCGGCGCGCCGCCACAGCTCCGCCACCCGGTCCACCGCCCCCTGGTCGGCGTCCGCCGCCGGGGTGAGGATGCACCAGCGGCCTTCGAAGAGCCCGGCGAAGCCGGCCTCGGGTCCCGAGTGCTCGGTGCCCGCCACCGGATGGCCGGGAACCAGGTGGACGCCGTCGGGCAGGCGTTCGCCCACGTCGGACAACACCACCTGCTTGACCGACCCCACATCGCTGACGATGCATCCCTTTTTCAGGCGCGGCGCCATGGCGGCGGCGATTTCGCCATAGGCGCCAAGCGGCGTACACAGCATCACCAGGTCGGCGCCCCCGGCGGCGTCGCGGCAATCGAGGCTGACGCTGTCGGCCAGCCCCAGCTTTACCGCCGTGTCCAGGGTCCGCCGGGTGCGCGCGCAGACGGCGATGTGGCGGGCCAGGCCGTCCCGGCGCACCACCCGGGCCAGGGACGAGCCGATCAGGCCGAAGCCGATCAACGCGATGCGCTCGAACAGCACGGTGGTGTCCCCCTCCCCCATGGCTCAATCCATGAAGGCGCTTAGGGTTTCGACGAAGGCGCCCATCTCGTCCTCCCGGCCGATGGTGACCCGCAGGCAGTCGGGCAGACCGTAGACGCCCATGCGCCGGACGATGATGCCGCGGCCCTTGAGGAAGGTATCCGCCGCCTCGGCGTCGCGGCCGGCGTCCGCCGGGAAGCGGACGAGGACGAAGTTGCCGATGCTCGGCGAGACCTCGAGTCCCAGGTCGCGCAGCCGCCCGGTGGTCCAGGCCCGCCAGGTTTCGTTGTGGGCGCGCGCCTTGTCGGTGAAGGCGACGTCGGCAAGGGCCGCCAGGCCGGCCGCCTGGGCCGGCGCCGACACGTTGAAGGGGCTGCGGATGCGGTTCAGCACGTCGGCGACGCCGGGCGGGCAGTAGGCCCAGCCCAGGCGCACGCCGCCAAGTCCGTAAATCTTGGAAAACGTGCGGGTCATCACCACGTTGTCGCCGCCGTCCACCAGCTCGACGCCGGGCGTGTAGTCGTCGCGGGCGACGAACTCGGCGTACGCCGCGTCGATGACCAGGAGCACCCGTTCGGGCAGCCCGGCGCGCAGCCGTCCCAGCGCCTCGCCGCCCAGGTACGTTCCCGTGGGGTTGTTCGGGTTGGCCAGGAACAGGATCCGGGTCTTGTCCGTCACCCTTTCGAGAAGCGCGTCCACGTCGGCGGTGAGGTCGGTTTCCGGGGCGGCCACGGGCGTCGCCCCGGCGGCCTTGGCGGCCAGGGGATACATGAGGAATCCGTACTGGCTGTGCAGCACCTCGTCGCCGGGCCCGGTGTAGGCGCGGCACAAGAGCGAAATCAATTCGTCCGAGCCGGCCCCGCAGACCAGGCGCGCCTCGTCGACGCCGTGGCGGCTGCCCAGGGCGGCGCGCAGTTCCGCGCATGCGCCGTCGGGGTACCGGTGCATCTCCGCCGCCGCCGCCGTGCAGGCGGCCGCCGCCTTGGGGCTTGGCCCGAAGGCGCCTTCGTTGGAGGCGAGCTTGATGACGCGCTCGGCGCCGGGCACGGTCGATTCGCCGCCCACATAGGGGGTGATGGTCATGATGCCGGGACGCGGCACAAGACCGCTCATGACGGCCGGTCCCCGGGTTCGCGCGCGCTTTTCCCGGACGGCTCATCCTTCGCCGGCACGGTGGCCAGGTCTTCGGGCGTAAGCGCCGTGGCGTAGCCGCCCAGCGGGATCACCGACTCGACCGGCCGCCCCAGGGCGTGGGCGGCGCCGGGCAGTCTGGGGTCGTCGGCCGCCACGAAACCGTCCACTTCGGCCAGATGCAGCCAGTTGCCCGAGGTCTCGGCGTCGTGCCAGACGGCGGCGAACGTGGTCGGCAGCCCGGCATCGGAGAGCGTCGCGGCCAGACGGTCCAGGCCCATCTCCCGTGCCGCCTCGAAGCACAGGAACGACCGGTCCCGGCCCGTCGGCTCCTGGACCACGGGACAGATGACCAGCGCCTCCAGGTCGCCGCCGCGCCCGTTGCCCGGCCCGGCGAAGGGCAGCCGGGCGATGATCCTCGGCATGTCCGGGTTGGCCGCCGCCACGTGGGGCCACCATGGCGCCCCGTCGTCCCGCCTGGGCAGGGGCAGGACGCCCACCGTCGCCTCCTGGCTGCGCACCGCCTCGATGACCCGGCGGACCGATTCGTGCCCGGTCATGGGGGTGAAGGACCCATACTGGTCCCGCGCCAGGTCCCAATACCCGCTGCTCTCCCCGGGCATGTGGACGGCGACGGAAAACGGCCCCTCGAAGGACAGGGTGGCGACGATCAGCTCGCGCCACATGCGAATCAGCTCGCGCTTGGGAAACGGCCCCTCGTGGCGGGACGCCAGGCGATACAGGATTTCGGCCTCGCGCGCCGGCCGGATCTTGACCTTGTGCCCGCGCTTGATGTCGCGCACCTTCTCCACCACCGTCGTGCGGCGCATGATCAGGTCATGGAGGGTTTCGTCGATGGCGTCGATCTCTCGCCGCAACGCGTCCAGTGATCTATCCGCGCTCATCATGGGTTCCCGGTGCGAAATTTCGGGGGACGGACGGGGCCGGGACAAAGGCGGCATAGTGATACTGGCATGGACCCCCAAAATCAAAGAAAACATTGACACGCCGGGGCGTGATTCCTAGCTATGATGGCCCATTTCGGAGGCGGAGCCGGCCATGACCGTGACCCACAGCCACGCCACCGAGCGCAAGGACGCCCGGCCCCTGCCCGGCCACCGGGTGAAGCTGGGCGCGGACCGGCCCCTGCGCCTGGACTGCGGGGCGGAGCTTCACGATTTTCCCGTCGCCTACCAGACCTACGGCTCCCTGAACCGGGACAAGTCCAACGCCGTCCTCGTCTGTCATGCGCTGACCGGCGACCAGTTCGTCGCCGAGCCCCATCCCGTCACCGGCAAGCCCGGGTGGTGGGATCTGATGGTGGGGCCGGGCAAGACCCTCGACACCGAACGCTACTTCATCATCTGCGCCAACATCGTGGGCGGCTGCATGGGCACGGCCGGGCCGAAGGAGATCGACCCGGCGACGAACAAGCGCTGGGGCGTGGACTTCCCGGTGATCACCATCGGCGACATGGTCGGCGCCCAGGCCCTGCTGCTCGACCACCTTGGCATCGAGCAGCTTTTCGTCGTCATCGGCGGCTCCCTTGGCGGCATGCAGGTGCTGCAGTGGGCGGCGGCCTTTCCCGAGCGCGTCTTCGCCGCCGTGCCCATCGCCGCCGCCGCCCACCACACGGCCCAGAACATCGCCTTTCACGAAGTCGGCCGCCAGGCCATCATGGCCGATCCCGACTGGTGCGGCGGCGATTACGAGAATAACGGCAAGCATCCCCACCGCGGACTCGCCGTGGCCCGCATGGCCGCCCATATCACGTACCTGTCCGAGACCGCCCTGCACCGCAAGTTCGGCCGCCGCCTGCAGGACCGCAAGGCCGTCACCTACGGATTCGACGCCGATTTCCAGGTGGAAAGCTACCTGCGCCACCAGGGCATCATGTTCGTCGACCGCTTCGACGCCAACTCCTATCTCTACATCACCCGGGCCATGGACTATTTCGACCTGACCGGGGAACACGGGGGCGTCCTCGCCAACGCCTTCCGCGGCACCAAGACCCGTTTTTGCGTCTTTTCGTTCACCAGCGACTGGCTGTTCCCGACCGAGGAAAGCCGCAAGATCGTCCACGCCCTGAACGCCGTCGCCGCCAACGTCAGCTTCGTCGAAATCGAGTCCGAGGACGGCCACGATTCGTTTCTTCTGGAGGCGCCGGAGTTCCACCGGGTGTTGAACGGGTTCCTCAACGGCGCCGCCGAGCACCGCGGCCTGCCGCGGGCCGGGTGATGGCCGCGAACACGGCCCGATCCATCCGCGCCGACCTCCAGATCATCGCCGACATGATCGAGCCGCACTCGCGCCTTTTGGATGTGGGCTGCGGCGACGGCACGCTGCTCGAATACCTGGACCGGCACAAGCACGTGGACGGCCGCGGCATCGAGATCAGCACCGAGGGCGTCGACGCCTGTGTCAGCGCCGGCCTGTCCGTGATCCAGGGGAACGCCGACACCGACCTCGCGGATTACCCCGACCAGGCCTTCGACTACGTGGTGCTCAGCCAGACCCTGCAGGCGGTGCAGGCGCCGAAGACGGTGCTCGGCCACCTGTTGCGCATCGGGCGGCGGGCCATCGTTTCGTTTCCCAACTTCGCCTACTGGCGGCTGCGCTGGCACCTCGCGGCGCGGGGCCGCATGCCGGTGAGCAATTCCCTGCCCTATCAGTGGTACGAGACGCCCAACATCCACTTCTGCACGATCAAGGACTTCGTCGAGTTGTGCGACGCCATGGGCATCACCATCGAACGCAGCATTTCCCTCGATCACAGGGGGACGATGCGGCGTATCGGCTCCTTGGTGTTCTTCGCCAACCTGTTCGGCGAGCACGCGGTGTTCCTGCTCAGCAAGTAGCGGCGGAGCCGCCCACCCGCGAAGTCACAAGGGATTACGGCACACCCGCCTTCCCCTGCGTCCTCCGCGTTTGATTTTTTTAACGCCGGGGACGCCGAGGTGCGCCGAGGTATTAAGCCCGCATCGCCCGCGGCTTCCCTCCTACCCGCCCGATGGCCCGCCGCATCGCCTGCCCGATCTCTATGGGTCATTATCAACGCTCCTTGGTATTAGCCGGTAAACGTTGATCATGCTCTGAAGCGTCGTGATGGTGATCCGCTTCTCGTCCTGAATCCCTATCCGGTTAACGCAGGTTCGGCGCCTGATGGGGGCCGTGCTTTGTGGGCTGCCGCCCACACCCGCTTGGGGCCATCGGCCCCAAGCGGGTGTGGTGCGGGGTGCAACCCCGCTCGGCGAAGCCGAGAGCCTGTCTTAACCGGATAGGGACACAAATTCTTTACTAATTCCGTATTCCTCCGTCAAACGGTGGAATACACCTTAATAGTGAATAATCATCTATTGTCTTTTTTTTGAGTCAGACTCTGAAACAGCTCTAGGAACCTCCGCGAAATCTTCATCGCGTCGTTTTCATTAACGTATTTACGTGCGCCTTCAAGGGTTTTCCTCCGGAAGACCTCGTCTTTCAGAACTCTAAGAACCTGACTCCTTAGATGCGCCCGGTCTCCGGGGCGGTATTTAATGACTTCGTCACCGTGAAGCTCGACATATCGGCTGTCGATTATCACAGCGGGTGTTCCTGAGCCAAGAGACTGTAAAACCGTACTCGATACAACTATGTTGTCAGACGGCGCTTTGGCGATGAGATGGACGTCCGCAGCGTGCAAGTAATCGTACAGTCGATCTATATCTGGTCGTTCGAACCGTAGCTCGCAGCAGGATGCGGTTTTGAATTTGTGGTTGACATTATCGAAATATTCCTCGTCGTCCGATCGAATTACTAGGTAAATGAGGTCCATTTCTCTCGCGAATTCATCTACTAGCCAGAGATAGTCATCGTATTCAAAAAGTGGTTGTCTTCCGAAGGAAAACAAAATGATCTTGTCGTCCGGAAGCCCCAGTATCTTCCGTGCTCGTTGCTTGCTTCCTTGAGATTCTGGATGGCAAGGGTAGGGAATGATGTGGATTTTCTCCAGAGGATGTTTTTCGAGGAGCATGGTCCGGTATCGATGATCGAAACACACGATGGCATCGAAATTAAGATCGAAATAACCGGGTATGTCAGGTAAGGTCCATTCGTGGATGACTTGTACTTTTTTTGCTTTGATAGAAGGAAACACCTCGACAAGTTTCCGGACCGGCATTCGGTCAAGTGCCTCGACGACGAGCACATCACAGTCATCGGCAGCCACGCCCTCGTCGATCCAGCCTGGTTTTCCCCAGGTTTGCTCGAATCCTCTAATTACAAAATCTTCATCCGCCCGAATGGACAAGTGGGACCAGTACTTCTTCATCGATTCCAAAGTCGGTGCGAACACCGTGAGGCTGTTGGTTTTAACCCATTCCCGCGCCACCAATTCTGCATGCAGGGAAGTCCCATCGGTAGCGTTCCATGTGGTTAGCATTTTTATGCGCATGACGCGGATCCCATTCTTTGGACAGCAAAGAGGCCGAGTTAACCCCAACGTCCCTATCCGGTTAAGCCGACATTCCCCAGATGACATCCGAATCCGTGGAAATCGTACTACCGTTCCACCGCCAAGGGAACGGCATCCCTTCCGCAGCCATCCGATGGCCTGATTCTGGAGATCGACCCTCGTCCGGAAGGCCATGGCCCGAATTTTCCGCCATTCAGACACACCCCTCCTGTCTTTTTCACCTTGCCGTCGATATTCCCGGCCTACGCCGGAACGGGTCTTCGTCGTAGATCATCGATCAGGCTCAGGATTTTCCGGAACAGTTCCCTCGGCACCGCAACCTCGGCCAATTGGAACGTGACGTATCGACCATGTCGCACGACTTTTGCGCCGATCTTGACCAGCTTATCTCGTAACGTGGTCAGCGACCAATGCTCGACCTCCTTCGGCAAAGCCAGCGTCCGCATGAAGTTGGCGAGATTGTAGGCCAGGGCGTGAAGCTGGAGCCGAACGGCATTGTCGCGGAACTTGCGGCACGACAGCCGCGTCCATTTGATCGCGTTCTTGCCTTCCTTGATGTACTGCTCCGCTTTGCCCCGCTGATTGTAGAACCATGTCACCCGCTCGGCGGAACGGCTCA
>JACZWD010000098.1 GCA_022572335.1 Pseudomonadota bacterium | reverse complement strand
GCGACCCTGCTGGGCGCCGAGCGCCTCGGCGCCAAGTGCTTCCCCTTCGGGGCGGGGGCCCACGGCATGAGCGCCCGCGCCGTCATGTGGATGAACATCGTCAAGCCCGCCGCCTTTTACAGCACGCCGTCCTATGCCCTCCATCTGGCCGAGGTGGCGGCGGAGGAAGGGCTGGACCCCCGGGACTTCGGGCTCAAGGTGATGTTCTTTTCCGGCGAGCCCGGGGCCTCCATCCCCAGCATCCGCCGGCGCATCGAGGAGACCTACGGCGCCCGGGTCGTCGACTGCGGTTCCATGGCCGAGGTGACGCCGTGGATGAACCTGGCGGGCACCGCCGAGACCGAGGGCATGCTCGTCTGGCAGGACATGGTGTACACGGAGGTCTGTGATCCCAAATCTTACCGGCGGGTGCCCTACGGCAGCCAGGGGACGCCGGTGTACACCAATCTGGAGCGCACGTCCCAGCCCATGATCCGCCTGGTTTCGGGCGACCTGACCCACTGGGTGGACGGGCCCGGCCCGTGCGGGCGGACGTACCCGCGCCTGCCCCAGGGCATCTACGGGCGCATCGACGACATGTTCACCGTGCGCGGCGAGAACATCTATCCCAGCGCCATCGATTCCGTCCTCAACGAGTTGTCCGGCTACGGCGGCGAGCACCGCATCGTCATCACCCGCGACGGCGCCATGGACGAGCTTCTGGTGCGCATGGACGCCGCGGCCGGCATCTACGAGGCCGGCGCCGACGCCGTGACCAGGCTGCGCGCCGAGGCCGAGGGCGGCCTCAACCGCGTGCTGGGCGTGCGCGCCCGGGTCGAGGTGGTGGAGGCGGGCGTCATCCCGCGCACCGATTTCAAGGCGCGCCGGGTGGTCGACGACCGCGACCTCTTCCGCTCGCTCAGCCAGAAGATGGACGGCGCCGATGGACATGGTTGAAGACGTCCTCGCCGGGCGCGTCCGCGGCATCGCCAGGATGATGTCCCGCGCCGAGGCCGGGGGCGGGGATTGCCGCGCCGCGCTTGCCGAGATTTACCGGCACACCGGCCGCGCCCACGTGGTCGGCCTGACCGGCGTGCCGGGCAGCGGCAAATCCGTCCTCGCCCGGGTGCTGGCCCGGGCCATTCGCGCCTCCGGGCGCAAGGTGGGCATCGTCGCCGTCGACCCGTCCAGTCCCTTTTCCGGCGGCGCCATCCTCGGCGACCGGGTGCGCATGACCGGGCTCAGCGGCGATCCCGGCGTCTTCATCCGCTCCATGGCCACCCACGGGGCGGTGGGCGGCCTGGCCCGGGCCAGCCTGGACTCCGTCGACATCCTGGACGCCGCCGGGTTCGACATGGTGGTGGTGGAGACCGTGGGCGTCGGCCAGGACGAAGTCGACATTCTCCAGGCGGCCCACACCGTCGTCGTGCTTTCGGCGCCGGGCCTGGGCGACGACATCCAGGCCATCAAGGCGGGCCTCCTGGAGATCGCCGACATCCACGTGGTCAGCAAGTGCGACCGGGCGGACGCCAACCGGACGCTGATCGACCTCCAGGGCATGTTGACCCTGGGCGTGGCGGGCGGCGACGCGTGGCAGGTGCCGGTGCTGCCGACCAGCGCCGAGAACGACGAAGGCATCGGCGACCTGCTGGCGGCCATCGACGCCCACCGCGCCCACCTGGAGGACTCGGGCGGGATCGCCCTGCGCCGCCGGCGCATCGCGGAGACGCGCATCCTCGGGATCGCCGAGGATATCGTCCGCACCCGCTTCGCCGGCCGCCACGACGGCAGGCTGGCCGGGCTTCTGGACCGGGTGATGGCGCGCGAGGTGGACCCTTACGCGGCGGCGATGGACATGCTCGCCGCCTCTCGGGAGGACTGACGCCATGAGCGAGACAGACGACGCCTTGAACGGCTCCGCCGGCGACCGGGCGCGGCGGATGCTCGAAGACTGGGAGGCGAACGAGCTGGCGGCCTTCCTGGCCCGCCGGCCGGAGGGCAGGGAGGAATACGAGACCGCCTCCGGCCTGCCCGTGAAGCGCATCTACACGGCCGTGGACGGCGCTCGCACGCCCCTCGAAGACATCGGCCTTCCGGGCCGCTATCCCTTTACCCGCGGCCCCTATCCGACCATGTACCGGGGCCGCCTGTGGACCATGCGCCAGATCGCCGGCTTCGGCACCGGCGCCGACACCAACCGGCGCTTCAAGTACCTGATCGCCCAGGGCCAGACCGGGCTGTCCACCGACTTCGACATGCCCACCCTCATGGGCTACGACTCCGATCATCCCATGTGCGTGGGCGAGGTGGGCCGGGAAGGGGTGGCCGTGGACACCCTGGACGACATGGAGGCCCTGTTCGAGGGCATCGACCTGACCCGCGTCTCGGTGTCCATGACGATCAACCCCAGCGCCTGGATCCTGCTCGCCATGTACGTCGCCCTGGCCGAGCAGCGGGGCGACGACCTGGACCGGCTGTCGGGCACCATCCAGAACGACATCCTCAAGGAATACATCGCCCAGAAGGAATGGATCTATCCGCCCCGGCCGTCCATGCGCATCGTGCGCGACACCATCGTGTACGCGGCCCGGCACATGAAGCGCTACAACCCGGTCAACATCTCCGGCTACCACATCTCGGAAGCCGGGGCGACGGCGGTGCAGGAGGCGGCCTTCACCATGGCCAACGCCATCGCCTACGTGGAAGAGGTGGTGAAGGCGGGAATCCCGGTCGACGATTTCGCCCCCCGGCTCGCCTACTATTTCGTCAGCCAGGCCGATTTCTTCGAGGAGGTGGCCAAGTTCCGCGCCGTGCGCCGGGTGTACGCCAAGATCATGAAGGACCGCTTCGGCGCGGCGAAGCCCGAATCCATGCGCCTGCGCTTCCACTGCCAGACGGCGGCGGCGACCCTGACCAAGCCCCAGCACAAGGTCAACGTGATCCGCACCGCCTATCAGGCGTTGGCGGCGGTGCTCGGCGGCGCCCAGAGCCTGCACACCAACGGCCTGGACGAGGCCTTCGCCATCCCCACCGAGGAGGCCATGAAACTGGCGCTCAGGACCCAGCAGGTGATCGCCGATGAAACCAATGTCGCCGCCGTCATCGACCCGCTCGGGGGCTCGTATTACATCGAGAGCCTGACCACCGAAATGGAAGAGCGCATCTTCGCCATCCTCGACGAGGTGGACCGCATGGGCGGCACGTTGAAGGCCATCGAGGACGGCTGGTTCCAAAAGGAGATCGCCGATTCGGCCTACGCCTTCGCGCTCAAGAAAGCCAACGGCGAACGCCCGGTCATCGGCGTCAACAAGTACGTGGAGGAGGAAGAGAAAGACACCGGCATCGAAACCCACCCGTATGATCCTGAAACGGAACGGCGCCAGATCGAAACCCTGCACCGGGTGCGCAGCCAGCGGGACGGCGGGCGGGTGGCGCGGCTGCTGGAGGACCTGAAGGCCGTGGCCGCGGACGAGGACGCCAACATCATGCCCGTCACCATCGAGTTGGTGAAGGCCAGGGCGTCCATGGGCGAAATCGTCGAGTCCTTGAAGGAGCTGTGGGGGACCTACCGGGAAACGCCGGTGATCTGAGCGTGAGGTCATAAAGGGTGTTGGCCAACGCGTGGTGACCGTGCGGCCATGCGCCGGGACGGCCGAAAAAGGATGCGCGAACCACCGGGGAGCGATACCTGGGTATCCTGCCGGCCGATTCGCAGCGGCCGCCGGAGCCGCACGTTCATTCGCGCCGCTCGGGCGCTTGCGCCGTCAACGGATCGCGGAGCGCTCCGACCAGTTTCCTTGCGGAAGAAATTCGGCCCGTTCCCGTACCGCCGTCGCTTCCGCGTGACGGCCAAGCCCTTCGAGGATGGTCCCCCTGAGCAGGAGTGAACTCCTGTTCTCCGGTCGCAATCGTAAGGAGTCGTCGACAGCGGACAGCGCCCGGTCGAGGTCGTCGGTCATGTAGTACACCATCGCCAGGTTGTGGTGGACCTTCTGATAACCGGGTTCCAGCGCCTTCGCTTTTCGAAGATGCCTGAGCGCTTCGTCGATTTTACCGAGCTGCGCAAGCGCCACACCGAGATCGTCGTGGGCCTCGGCGTTGGCGTTGTCCAGAACGACGGCCATCTCCAGATCCTTGCGCGCACGCTCGAAATCCGTCTTCCAGATGTAGCGCACGCCGCGCTTGGTATAGGCGAGCGAACTCTTCGGATTTCGCCGAAGGAAGACCGTGAGATCCCCGATTCCCTTGTCGAGTTCACCGATCCGGCCGAACGCCATACCGCGGCCGAAATAGGCGGCGTCCAGGCCGTCGTCGAGTTGGATGGCTTGGGTGAAATCGGCGATGGCATCATCGAGCCGGTTCAGGAGGAAGAGATCCCGGCCACGCCGTGCGTAAAGCCTTGCAATGTTCGGCGACGCCGCGATCTCGCGGCTGAGATCGGCAATTCGCCGCTCCAGATGTTCACCGGTCGTACCGTCGCCTGCGGTCGTTGGGCCGGTCTCGATAATGGCGGGAACGAGGGCCGTAGGTTTCAGAAAACGGTCGGCCGTTAGCGGCAAAAATCCAAAGCAGATCACGTAAATGTCATTCGACACCCGCTCTGGAGACGGCGGTATGTTCCCATCATCGAGCGAAATGTCGATAGGACGGTCAAAGTAATCGCCTTGGCAGCGCTCGAAAATCGTATTCCCGGATGCATCGAACTGCCGGAAGGCGTGCAGCTCGTCGTCGTAATAGTGAACGTTGATCAGGGTCTGGATGGGTGCGTTTCGAAAGCCCGGCAAATAGGCGGCCAGATAGTCCACGCTCACGCGGCCGTGCTTGTCGTAGAAGAAAGCCTCGACCGTATGGGCGTTGCCGGGGTGTTCCCGCTCCCATCGAATTCGGCTCAAAAGGCGTCCGCTGTCGGCATCGTGGTATTCGATCTCGCGATAGAAATCGGGCATCCGGGCGTATCCGCCAAGGCGCTCGGTCTCATGGATCTTCCGGGTAGCCAGCCGATACCGGTGTACGCGCAGAAGCGCCTCGGCAAAGGCGTTCCACGAACGGACGTGCTCATTGTTCTCCCTGGCGCTGGAGAGACTCTGGGCGGATACCTGCAAACCGCCCAATCCGAAGACCGCGACCATCGCGACGACCGGGAAGATTCGGGTATTCATGGGACTTCGCCACTCCACGTCGGGCCGGGTTTTCCCACGGGGGCTCGATCCCCGGGGATGGTTCTGTCTGAGCGGCATGCGAAGGGCAGGTCCATCGCTTGATCGTTAGTTCGCGCCGCCGGCCTTGATCCAGTCGCGCAACGACGCCCGTTCGTAGCCCTTCTCCGCCACGTACCGATAGACCGCCAGGAAAAGGGGCGGCTTGGCATAGCCAGGCATGCGGAAGACCTCGTCGCCGGCCTTGCCGAAGAACAGGGTCACCGGCGTGCCGCGGACGGATCGGCCGCCGGCGATCTTCGATTCCTTTCGGTCCACGCCGTCGAAGTCGATGAACTCGCGGTTGCCCCAAAGGTCCATCTGGATGATGTGGAAGTGCTTCTTTCCGAAGGCGACGATCTCGGGTACCTGGAAATTCACCCTGTGCATCTCGCGGCAGTAATAGCAGCCCTTCTGCTCCCACAGCAGCGCCAGGGTCTTGCCAGCGGCGTTGGCGGCCACCAGGTCCTTGGCGAGGTCGAAGGCCGTCTCGGCGAACCAGGGCTCCGGCGCGAATCCGGCCACCGGCACGCGGGCGGCGTGACCGACGGCAGGCAACAATGCCGCCATGGCGAGGGTGCCGATCCCGGCCAGAAATCGTCGCCGCCGGACATACATATCGGAGACCCTCAAATCCGACCACGTGAAGCGATGGCCGGTATCGCCGTCTTTCGACCACGGCCGGGCAATGGCCAACGGTCCCGGGATTACGGTTGGATATACGTGTATCCCATTTGCCGAAGCCGCGACAACGGGATTCGTGGCCGCGGGTCAGGGGAGTTCAGCGTGCCCCGATCGGGCCCATCCACCCTCCGCAGCGGCAGCGCCGCTGCTGCGGAGGACGGGTCGGCAGGGCTTCCGACGCTCCGGGGGGGGGACGCCGCGGCGCGGCGCCGTACTACGCCAGCGGATGGCGGGTGCCGAAATACAGTTGGAAGATGGCCGGATGGGGCTTCAGGCGATCGAGGATCAGCGACCGGATCTGGGCCCCGCAGCCCAGCTCCCGCGCCCGGCGCAGGTGCCCCGTCAACGCGGCGATGGCGCGGGCGCGCCGGAAACCGTAAAGCTTGGGGTGCTGGGCTTTGACGTTGCGGGTCTCGAGACTGATGACGGTGTCCAGGATCTTGCTGACGGCGTGGCGGATCAGGGTGCCGATGCGGTGCACCGGGACCTCGTGCCAGGTGATGGCTTGGTTCAGGATCTCGGGATCCTTGATCACCTCGCGGACGATGCGCTGAAGGTTGAAACGCAGGAAGGGATCCTGTTCCGCGACCTCGCGCATGAATTCGATGGCCCCCTTGATCTCGAGAAGGTCGTTGCGGCTGGAACCGGTCTTCTTGAACTCGTCGGCCAGGGGCTGGTCGCGGCCGCCGCGCACGATGGCGAGCGCGCGCTCCAGGCGTTTGCGGAAGCCTCCGGCGATGCTGGCGGTGAGCCTTTCGTGCTGAAGCAGGCGTTTCTTGATGTGGGGGCTCAGGCTGTTCCATTCGCGGCGGCGGAACAGGCGCAGGCCGGAGATGGTGAACTGGGCCTCGTCTTCCGTCGCCAGGCCGAGCTCGACGAACGTCTCCTCGACGAAGGCTTCAAGGGCCTCCCGGTCGAGGCCGGCCAGGGCGTTGCTCCAGGCCTGGAGGACGTTGAGATCACGGATGTTGTCGAAATCGATCTCCCCGTTGGCGCGCCGGCGGCGCAGGACGTCGCGAAGGTCCTTGAGCTCGGGGAAGCTGTCCATCCACTCCCCGTCCGGCTTTCCCGGAATGCCCGCGGAGGCGCTGTCCGCCGGCCGCCCGCCGGTGGCCCGTGGCCCAACGTGGCCGTCGCCTGTCGATCCGCCGTTTGGATGCATGGAACTCACTCCGCCGTTTGCCGCAAGGCCTTCGGCGCGCCGTCCCCGCCCAGCCGGGCGCGACGGCTGCCAATCCGGAAAGGCCCCGCGTGCACCGTATTGGGAAGTGGTTAATGGTCCCTTAACCAGCGGCGTCGGGCGGCTCAGTCGGCGCGCGCCTGCACGTAGACGCCCGGGGCGTCCCCGATCACCGTGAGCCCGCCGTCGCCGGGGACGCGGGCGGCCACGGTCATTCGGCCGGCGTGCGTGGTCAGCCATTTGTGCCAGTCGGGCCACCAGGAGCCCTCGTGCCGGGTGGCGCCCTCGAACCAGGTGTCCGGGTTCTTGGACTTTTTCGCGTTGATCCAATGGCAGTACTTGTCGGCCGCCGGCGGATTGACGATGCCGGCGATGTGGCCCGACGCCGCGAGCATGAACCGCACCGGCCCGGAATACAGACGCGTGTGCGCGTAGGTGGATTTCCAGGGAACGATGTGATCGTCGCGGGCGGACACGACGTAGGCCGGCGTCTTGATCTTTCCAAGGTCTATGGGAACACCCGCGAGGCTGATCCCGCCCGGCGTCACCAGCTTGTTCTCCATGTACATCTTGCGCAGATAGAAGCCGTGCATGGCCGCCGGTATGCGGGTGGTGTCCGCGTTCCAGTAGAGCAGGTCGAAGGGGAAGGGGTCCTTGCCCAAAAGGTAGTTGTTGACGACGAAGGACCAGATCAGGTCGTTGTCGCGCATCATGTTGAAGCTGGCGGCCATTTCGCGGCCCTCCAGGTAGCCCCGCTCCTTCATGCGTTCCTCGAGCCGGGCCACCTGCACCTCGTCGATGAAGACGGCAAGCTCGCCGGCCTCGGCGAAGTCCACCATGGCGGCGAGAAAGGTGGCCGAGACGATGCGCTCGTCGCCCCGGGCCGCCATGTAGGCCAGCGTGCATGCCAGCAGGGTGCCGCCGACGCAGTACCCGACGGCGTTGATCCGGGCTTCCCCGGTGGCCTTTTCGATGGCGTCGATTGCCGCCAGCGGCCCCTCGACCATATAGTCGTCGAAGGTCTTTTCGGCCAGGGCCTCGTCCGGGTTGACCCAGGAGACGACGAACACCGTATGCCCCTGGTCCACTGCCCATTTGATGAGCGAATTTTCGGGGCGCAAATCCAGGATGTAGAACTTGTTGATCCATGGCGGCACGATCAGCAGGGGCCGCCGGCGGACCTTTGGCGTGGCCGGGTCGTACTGGATCAGTTCCATCAGGGCGTTGCGGAAGACCACCTTGCCCGGCGTCACGGCGATGTTCCCACCGACCCGGAAGGCGTCCAGGTCGGTCATCTTGATGGCGAGCCGGCCGTTGCCGCGCTCCAGGTCCTCCAGCATGTTGCCCAGCCCGCGGACAAGATTCTCGCCCCGCGATTCGATGGTCGCGCGCAACACCTCCGGGTTGGTCATGACGAAGTTGGTGGGCGACAGGGCGTTGACGAACTGGCGGGTGAAAAATTCCACCTTGCGCGCGGTCTCGTCGTCCAGGCCGTGTACGTCCTCGACCGTGGCCTGGAGCCAGCGCGCGGTCAGCAGGTAGGACTGCTTGATGAAATCGAAGAGCGCGTTCTCGTCCCAGTCCTTGTCCCGGAAGCGCCGGTCGCGCGCCTCAGGCGTCGCGGCGGGCGCCGTTTCCTGCCCCAACATGCGGCCCGCCGTGCTCTGCCAGAGGCCCAGGTAATCCTGCCACAGGGACATTTGCGCCTGCACCATCTTTGCGGGATCGCTCATCATCCTGGCGGTCATTTCGAGAAAGGCGTTTCCGATATTGAACGGATCGGGCGAGGCGCCCGCGGCCGCCCTGTGGGTGAGGAACTCGGTGACCAGGCGCTGGCAGCGCTCGGCGGTGTCGGTCATGGACCCCGATACGGATTCGTCGTCTGGTGCCGGCATTTCGAAGCCCGGTTGATTGGCCATGGCTCAATCCTTTATGATCTTCGAGGGGAAGCATCTGACACTGGCGGATAGGTTAGGACGTTCCAACGCGTTGCGCGCCTCCGTATCCCCGGCGGAGGGAGGGCGAAGGCCTGGGGATTGTATTGGGCCAGCGTTTGTATACTGTTAACGAAGTTCAGGCAATGTACAATTCACCGGCCAAATAGCTCGGCTTTGCGCGAAGGAGGCTGCGGCAATCATGGCTGTCGAGGGAAATACATGGCGGGCGGCGAAGGGGCTCCTTGGGCCCGTCGTCTCGGCCGCGGTTTTGCTTGCGGCCGTTGGCGGGTGTTCGCGGGTTCCCGACGCGATCAACCCGGTCGAATGGTATAAGAATACCAAGGAATTCTTCGCCGGAGCGGATGACAAAAAGCCGGCCGCCACGGAATCGGACAAGAAACAGAGTACCCTGGTGGCCGACCGGGGCAAGCCGCCGCCGGGCGCCGGCAAGCCGGCCCCCAACCTGGGTTCGTTCCCGGACAGGCCGCCGATCACCCGGGCGGAACGAAGGCGCCTCACCGCCCAGGGCCTGGTCTCCGACAGCGAGGGGCGGCGCTATGCTTCGGAGTCCATACCGCGCCAGGGCAAGCCGGTCGGGGTGCTTGTGCCGCGCATAAAGGCCGCCATGC